>DATEYJ010000036.1:0-20311 GCA_035256265.1 archaeon | reverse complement strand
ATTTATGAGCCACGAGAAGATCCTGGAGGCGGCGCTTTTCATGTCATCCAGGCCTCTCATGCTGGATGATTTGGGGAAGATACTTGGGGTGAACTCCCTGGGATACGTGAAGGAGATTCTCGAGAGACTTCAGAAGGAGTATGCGGACAAGGGGATAGAGATCGTGAACACCCCACAGGGCTGGACCATGCAGGTTAAGCCGGAGTTCTTGGGGAAGGTCCGCCACCTCACGCCCTACGCGGACATGTCCGAGGGGTCAAAGCGCAGCCTTGCCATAATAGCCTACAAGGAGCCTGTCCAGCAGTCGGAGATAATAAAGATACAGGGGAACAAGGCCTACTCCTACCTGAAAGCCCTCCAGAAGCGGAACCTTATAAGGGCCGAGAAGAAGGGCCACACGAAGGTAATCACGCTGACGAACGAGTTTGAGCGCTATTTCGGGGAAGAAAAGGAGAGGATAAAGGAGAGGCTGGAATCCTCCCAGAAGCCTGGTTCCCGCAAGGGCCAGAAGACTGAGGAAAGGCGTCAAGAGACGCCTTCAAGCCAAAAGAAGGAAAAGGCAGGTGTAATCCAGGAGCAGCCGAAAAGCCCTGAGCCCTCCCAGGAGCCTGATTCTCGCAAGCCGAAGAAAAAGAGCGACATAGATAACGTATTATTATAGCCTGATTTCAAAAGATATGCAAAAACAAACAGGGCGGTTAATGATGGGCATGGAGAAATCCCTTTTCTGGGCGGACCAGCTTGCGGAGGAGATACTGGCACGGAGGAGGTTCCATTATCTGGACAGGCCCGTTCCCAAGTTTCCAGAATATGTGGTGAAGACGGCGGCCTCCCTCTCGGGAGTGCTGCACATAGGCAGGCTGAGCGACACCATAAGGTGCGATTCTGTATACAGTAGCCTTGGAGAAAGAGGGAAGAAGGCCAGGCTGATATGGGTGGCGGATGACATGGATCCGCTCAGGAAGATACCCAAAGGCCTGCCCGAGGGCTATTCAAAATACATAGGCATGCCTGTGACAGATATCCCTGACCCGCACGGCTGCCACAGCTCATATGGGGAGCACCATGTCTCTAAGTACTTGGAGGTCGTGAGGAAGTTCGTCTCGGGCAGGCTGGACACCTATTCCATGAGGCAGGAATACAGGAAGCGCTCATTTTCCAAAGAGGTCATGAAGATAATAGGGAATTCCAGGCTGATTGTGGACATACAGAACAGGTACAGGCCCAAAGATAATCCTGTGAGGAAGGAATGGTTCCCGTGGATGCCCATATGCGAGAACTGCGGGAAGATAATCACGACAAGGGTGACCTCTGCGAAAGAAGGGATTGTAAGGTACGAATGCAAGGATTACGAATTCGAGAAGCGCACTGCAAAGGGCTGCGGCCACAAAGGGGATGATGACCCAAGGAAAGGCAACGGGAAGCTCCTGTACAAAGGAGAACTGGCCATGCAGTGGGCCCACTGGAATGTCTCGAGCGAGGGATTCGGAAAGGAGTACCAGGTTCCCGGAAGCGCGTTCTGGATAAACGGGGAGATCGCAGAGAAGGTCCTGGCATTCCCCATGCCCGTCCCCATATTCTACGAGCACCTGCTCATAGAGGGGGAGAAGATGTCCGCAAGCAAGGGCAACGTGATATACCCTTCTGACTGGCTCAAGGTCGCGCCTCCCGAGCTCCTGAGGTTCCTCTACAACAAGAAGCTCATGAAGACGAGGAGCTTCTCATGGGGCACGCTGCCGGGCCTTTATGACGATTATGACATGCATGAAAGGGTCTATTTCGGGAAGGCGCAGATGGATGGAAGGCGAACAGGAGACCGACAGCCGGAGGCTGTCAAGCTATCGACGCCTTCAGGCCAGAAAGTAGCCGAGAACCACAAGGAGAAGGAGCACATGAAAAGGCTCTACAGGATCTCCCAGATTTCCATCCGGAAGAAAATGCCTGCGCAAATCCCATTTGATTTTGCCGTGGCAGTGGCCCAGATATACCCTGAAGAGAAGGGGAAGGAGGCCATAGGGGTTTTCAGGTCCACAGGCCATGTGAATGGCAGGCTCTCGAAGGCTGACTCAGAATCCATAGCGAAAAGGCTTTCTTATGCAAGGCTGTGGGCAGGGCTGCACGCTCCTGAGCAGTACAGGATAAGGCTCATGGAAAAGCCCAGGGAGGTCAAGCTGTCCCAAGGCCAGAGAAAGGCGGTAAAGGAGCTCGCGGTCCTGCTCGAGAGAAAGAAGCTCACCCAGGAGGAGCTCCACGGACTGTTCTGGGAGATTGCGAAAGGCGCGGGAGCCACCCCGCAGGAGTTCTTCAGGGGGGTTTACCAGATTCTTCTTGGCAAGGATTCCGGTCCCAAGCTCGCTCCGTTCATACTTGCCGTGGGACAGAAGAGGGTGGCGGGAATCCTGAAGCAGGAGAAAAGAATTTAAAACCATTTTCTAATTAAACAGCATGGACAACAGGATATGCAGTTTCCCGGAAATTACTGACGCATACAAGTTCAAAAAAGGGAAGGAATGCTTTCAAGAAGGTCACTATAAAGCAGCTAGGATGTATCTAGCGACTTGTGCCCATTCTGAGGATTTGACATTCGCTCAAAGGCAAGAGGTAAGGGAAAGCCTGGATAAAATCAGGAAAATCCAGACCAATGTTTAAGTTCCGCCTCTGCCATTAGATTATTCATGAAGGACATTGCTTCCATAAAGGACGTCCCGGAAGAGGAGCTAGTTGTGGGAGGAGCCTCCCTGTGCGCAGGCTGCCCCGCGGATTTAGGGCTCAAGCTTGCGCTCAAGGCCCTCGGGAAAAATACTATTGTAGTGAACTCCTCTGGATGCATGACGCTCTTCGTCACATATCCTTACATGCCCCTAAAAGTCCCCTGGCTCCACCTCGCTATAGAGAACGCCGGCGCGGCAGTGGGAGGGATAACAGCGGCACTCAAGCAGCTGGGTAAGAAGGGGATAAACATACTCTGCTACATTGGTGACGGGGCCACTTATGACATAGGGTTCCAGTCCCTCTCGGGCGCAGCGGAGCGCATGGAGAGATTTGTTTATGTGTGTTATAACAACCAGTCCTTCTCCAATACAGGCGTGCAGATGTCAAGCTCGACTCCGTTCCTCACGCACACCACAACCACTCCCGAGGGGAACCCCTTCATGAGGAAGCCCATGGTTAAGATAATGGCAGCCCACGGAATCCCTTACGCGGCCACGGCCTGCGTTTCCTATCCGCTGGATTTCATGAAAAAAGTCCAGAAGGCCGCTAAAGCGAATGGCCCGACATTCATAGACCTGCTCTGCCCCTGCCCCACGGGCTGGGGATTCGAGCATTCAAACACTATAGAGGTCGGGAAGCTTGCGGTCATGACAGGCGCGTGGCCTCTTTACGAGATAGAAAAGGGAAAATTCTCCCTCACGCTTCCCCTACAGAAGCTCGAGCCCATAGAGAGCTACCTGAAGTCCCAGAGGAGGTTCCACCACATAAGGCCCGAGCAGGCCATGGAGATAGAGAACAGGATTGAGAGGGAGTGGACTCTCCTGAGGCAGGGCAAGTTCTGGGAAGTGCAGGAATATTAATTTATTCCAAAGAAACAGTTTATGAAAATGGACATAAAGACGCCCTACCTGACGGTAGATGCTGTAGCAATCAGGGACAGGAATACCCTTCTGGTAAAAAGAAAGAAAGGAGCTTTCATAGGCCAGTGGGCGCTTCCAGGAGGCTTTGTAGAAAGGGGGGAGACCCTAAGGAAGGCCGTTATGAGAGAGGCCTTGGAGGAGACGGGGCTGAGAGTTTCTCCGGAAAGGGTTGTAGGGATTTATGACGACCCGAAAAGGGATCCCAGATTCCACGCGGCTTCCGTGGCTTTTCTGTGCAGTGTCCAAGGGGGAAGAATCAAGCCGCAGCTTGATGAAGTGGAGGAAGTCGGATTCTTCCCAGTTCCAAAAATTCGAAGATTGAAGATAGCGTTCGACCACAGGAAAATCATAAATGATGCGCTGAAAATGCAGGGGAGGAAGAAATGAAAAAAATCCTTGTCGGAGGGACCTTCAACATGGTCCACCCCGGGCATCTGCATTTTCTGAAAAAGGCCAAGGAGCTTGGGGATTTCTTGGTTGTGGTGATTGCGAATGACAAGACCGTCCTGAGGGAGAAGGGATTCCTGCTGATGCCTGCCGAAGCAAGGAAAGCGGTTTTGGAGAGCCTGAGGATCGTGGACAAGGCTGTCATCGGGGACGAGAGGGATTTCCTTAAGGTCGTGAGAAGGGAGAAACCGGACATAATAGCGCTAGGTTATGACCAGCAGATGGAGAATCTCAGGGAAGGGATAGAAAAGCTTGGAGTCCGGTGCAAGATAGTGAAGATAAAATCCCACCTCGGTGGATACAAGACAGAAAAAATACTTAAAGGTTTAAAATCAAAACGGAAGCGCTGCCATTCCCGTTAGAACGCCTCTTCCTCTTCCTCATCTTCCTCGTCTAAGCCGCCCTCATCATCATCGTCATCGGCCCAGACGTCATCATCTTCCTCTTCGGATTTCCATATCATCCCAGCACCCCAGTTTAATCTCAAACACGTGATGTCCCAGAGCTGTACTCGATGTGTCAGGTTAACCAATTCGGATATACCTCGCCATCCATGGCGGGTATCTGATTATGCATTATTGAACTCTGGTTGCTTATAAACTTTTTGTATATGTGATGCAAGGGTTTATAAATACTCATACTCAGAATCCGCCTCGAAGGCCTCCCCACAGTTCCAGCATTTCACGATCTGGACTGAAGGTGGCTCGTCTGCCGCCTTCTTTGTCAATTCTCTGCTCCTTACTCTGTGGTCGCAGAAAGGGCAGACGATAGATGGGAGATGTCTAAAATCACTCTCTTTTATTCTTGCCATGCAATCACGCGAGCGAACCTAGGTTTACGCAGCCGCAGAATTTGCCTTCTGTCGCCGTGCACATACTCTGCTTTACGGTTATTGCGAGCGCATAAACCTTATGATTGTGTTCAATCCTGTACATTAGTGCAACGGCCTCGCCTGAGCCGGATTCTATGAGGGATTTCACGCCCGTGTCCACATAAAGGGGGAGTTGGCCGATTATGCGCGAAATATCATCAAAAGACGTTGCATTCAAGCTCTGGGCAAGCTCAAGGGGGCCGGCGCAATCCTCGGAAAATGTGCCTGTCTGGTTATATCCTTCTATAAAACCGCAGAAGGTTTTTATATCCTCAGGCGTTATACCGAGGTCGGAAAGCATGTTTCCGGTGGCATTCTGAATGTTTTTTGCCGGATCAGGGAATCCCCTGAAATTGATTAATGCTATTGCAAGAAGCGCCACAAGAATTACAATCCCTATAAGATTTACAGGGCGCAGGATTCTCTGGAGCCTTGGCTTTCCAGCCATCTCTTTCTCAAAAGATTTTGCCTTTTCCAGCTTCGACTTGAGCTTTTCCATGGATTTCTCCATGGACTTGACATTGTAAATCTTGTCGGAAATGAGGAAAAGGGAGACCGTGAGGACTATTGTGGATACAACTCCAGCAACAAAAAAATTAATCTGCATCATGCTTAAAACTGTGCCGATGAGCCCGGTACCTCCTATGGAAATGAGCGGAGCAATGCCAATCGCGCATATTAAGGATAAAAATCCGAACCCGAGTTTTCCCAGAAATCTCATGTACCATGACAAATATCCCCTGAAGCCTTTCATTATAGTCCAGCCTGACATGAGAACAAAAATTAGATAAGCACCTATCCAAACCGTTTGGATAAGTGTGCTAAGAATATCCGCCATGCTATTAATTCTCCCGTGCGGTTAAATAATTTATCCAGCGAGGACCAATAAGAAGTATGTTCGAGAAGCGCATATCCTGCCCATCCTGCGGGAAGGCCTACCCCCTGGGGAAGCTCATTTTCAGGTGCGGGGAATGCGGCTCCACGCTCGAGATGGAATTCGATTACGCGAGGATGAGGAAGTCCCTTACAAGGGAGAAGCTTCTGGAAAGGGCTTTCTTGCATTCCCGCTACAGAGAGCTCTATCCTGTGAAAAGTCTCATAACCCTCCAGGAGGGAGGGACAGCCCTGCTCAGGTCCAGGAACCTTGAGAGGGAGTTGAAGCTCGGATTCGAGCTCTACTTCAAGTTCGAGGGGACGAATCCCACAGGCTCCTTTAAGGACCGCGGCTCCTCTGTGGAAATCGCGAAAGCCCTGGAATTCCGTGCGAGGAAGACAGTGTGCGCATCCACAGGAAATATGGGAGCCTCTGTGGCAGCCTATTCCAGCCTCGCGAACCTCAAGTGCTCCATATTCACTCCAAAGGACACTGCCTCCACCAAGATGGAGCAAATCCTCGCGTACGGGGCCAAGGTCTACCACATAAGCGGGGATTACACAAAGGCCATGGGATTTGCGGAGGAGATTTTCAGGGAGAACAAAGCCTACCTTCTTGGGGACTACCTTTACAGGAGGGAAGGGACGAAATCCATAGGATTCGAGATATGCGACCAGCTCCCTGGAGCCGACTGGATATTCTGCCCGGTTGGTAACGGAACCCTGATAACAGCCACATGGAAGGCCTTCAGGGAGTTCAAGGCCCTGGGTTTCCAGAAGAAGCTTCCAAGAATGGCCGGGATACAGGCCCAGGATTGCTCTCCCATAAGCCAGGCCTTCAAAAGAATGGAGAAAGAAGGCGGCTCATCAGCCTTCAATCCAGAAATCAGAATCCAGCCCGTGAAGAATCCCCACACTGTGGCCGTGGCGATAGAGTGCGGGGACCCCATAGACGGGCCAGGAGTCCTGAAAGCCATAAAGGATTCCAGGGGATTCGCGGAGGCTGTCTCTGACAGTGAGATTCTGCGGGCTCGCGAGCTGCTCGCGAGGAGGGAGGGCCTGTTCGCGGAGCCTGGAGGCTCAGCCGCGTTCGCGGGAATCCTCAAGTCCAGGGACAGGATAGAGAAATGCTCAAAAGTGGTTTGCCTGGTGACAGGCCATGGCCTGAAAAGCCCGAAAACAGGGGTGAAGGGAAAGCCTGTGGATGTGGGCGAGGATGTTTCTGCAGTAAAGAAATTGTTCAGATAGGTTTCTTGCGCATGTAAAGGATTTCTCCAGTTTCTGGGTCTTCATACTTTTCGAATAGCCCAATTACAGGTCCAGAAGTCTTCTTCTCTATAACAGGATAGTCCTTGAGGCATATTCGGTTGTGGAGCGCTTCCATAAACTCCTGTGTCTTAATCCAAACATCATAAGGAAGCATTCTTATCAATAGTATTTTGATGCCAACAAATAAAAACACAGTTACTTCACAAGCAGCTTGGCCTTCTCCACATCATACTTGTAGTCTGCTGGCAAAAGGCCGCGCGCCTTGTAGTACTTGGCAAGCCTGCGGATCTTAGACTCGGTAATCTGCAGGCCGCGCTTGGAGGTGTAGTCCCTCTTGTTCTTCTGCATGTGAGCATGGAGCAGGACTGCTTTCCGAAGGAGATTGTACATATCCTCGGGGAAGGGTGCGTAAGCATTATGAGCCTTCATGATTTTCGCAATCTTCTCCTTCATATGAAGCTCCTTTACTCTCACGGAGGGGATGCCGTACTGGTCCCTCAGGATGAGGCCTATCTCGGCCGAGCTGTGACCCTTCTTCGCGAGCTTGACTATTATCTCCTCTACCTCTTCCTTCTTGAGCTTCACCCAGGGGGCGGACTTTACCATGGGCTTCTTGCTCCCGGACTTCCCCTTCTTCCTTGAGTAGACTCTTGCCATAAAATAACCTGTTTTAGATTGAAGGCGAATCATGTGACAGCTTCGATGTTTCGCCTTCTTTCCCAAGTTCTATCGAATATTGGCGATATAGGTTTATAAATATAAAAAGTCGTTCGAAGGTGTCTGCAGACACATTCTTTCCAGAATCAGCTCAATTCCTGCCTGGTGGCGACCGCGACGGAGATCCAGCACAGGCCAGCTATGAGGAAAAGGACAAGGGCTATGAGCAGGGCCAGGGTGTACTGGAACTCCCCCACGCCCACGTTAAGCTCGAGGTTCTGGACTATCCACACTCCTCCGAGAAGGAAAAGGCCGCCTATGATCCAGGCCATCACGAGCTTCGCGCTCATTCTTTCACAATATTAGATTTGGTCCGAGAGAATAAAAAGGAATACGGGCCCGCCCAGCGGTTCAGTCCAGCTTCTTGAGCTCCTTTCTGAACTCCTCTGCTTTTTCCTCCAGTATCTCGGCGGACTTCGCGATTATGTAGTCAGGCTTGAGGCCTGATATGGACTCCACCCTGAATATGAACCTGGTGGGGTCTCCCTTTATCTCTATGCCCTCGCAGCCTTCCAGGCAGGCCTTGCAGAGGTCGCATTTCTCCGGGTCCGCAAGGACGAGCTTCTCCCCCTTCATGGCAAGGACGTCCTTGGGGCAGTTCCTTGCGCACTTCTTCGCCTCCTTCGGGTCCTTGATTATGATCTCCGGGTAATACTGGTAAGCGGCATTCGCGGCCTGCCATCTGGCGTGCTCCTGCCCGGTTCCGAGTATGGCCGTAGCCTCAAGCTTGAGGTTCTGGCCATGGAGAAGCTCCACTATGGGGAAGCTCGGGCTGGTGGGCTTCACGTCCTTGCTTGAGGACTTCATGTCACTCGAGTAGACCATGCACGGGCCGGTCTTCTCCACCGCGAAGACGACCTGGCAAAGCGAGCAGCCCTTGCCGCCGCACTTGCAGGACTTCTTGGGGTTGAACTTCCCGGGATCGAAAGAGAGCGGGATGAGGCCCAGCCTGTGGGCTATCACCTCGTCAAAAAGCACAGAATCGTTCTCGTGGAAGTCCACGGTTTCTATGGCCATGGTTTGGATCTCCGATATCATTATCCTCCTGAGTGCGTTAGCGAATGCTGGCGTGGCGCCCTGCAGCACGAACGTGACCTCACTCCCCTTCTTCCCTGACATCGTTACCTTCATGCTCACCAAATCCTTATTCAGACTTAAAAAGCTTATTTGTCCGGGAATCTATTTTACCCGGAGGTCCTTTATGGAGAAATGCCTTTCCATTATCTCCCGGACAGCCTTTATGTTCCTCCCGCTCCTGCCTATCACGCCCATCCTGTCCTCCTCGGGTATGGCAACAGTCATCCTCCCGTTGTTCATCTCCACGCTCTTGACGTTGGGGAAGGCGTTCCTTATGAAGAGCTCGGGGCTGTCGTAGTGGCCGAAGACCCTCACGGTCTTGCCGAATATCTTCCTGAGCTCCCTTATGGTGGCGCCGTTCTTCCCTATGGCAAGGCCCACATTTGCAGGGTCGACCAGGAAGTAGACGCAGTCCTCTGTTATAAGGCAGTCATGCGCATGGACTTCTGTCACGCTCTCAAAAGCCGCTATGTTCCTTATGGAATCCGTTCCCAACTTTACTAACATTAAATGCCCCCTGCTAGTATCATATATTGGATTGGTATATTTAAATCGGTCTTTATGGGAAGCTATTTCCTTATGCCCAGCATGAGCACGTTGAAAGGCTTCCCGCAGAGCTCCCCGAGCTGAAGGGAGTTCCCCTCGAACATCTTTATCGGGATGAACCCGGCCTGCGAATAGTACTCTATGTCCTTTTTCGTGTTATCGGGGCAGTTGGAGGCGTAAATCACGCTGTTCAGAACGCCTCCCTTTATCCCCTTGATGACAGTACGGCTGCCTATGATTATCCTCTTCTCCTTCAGGGCCTCCTTTATCTCCTGGTTCATGCTCATAAGAACACCTTTTGATTTCTAGCCATCAGTAGACGTAGCCGAGGAGCCTCCCTCCTGTCCCGGATTTGTCCGCAGCCTTCTGGTCAGTTATGCCCTTGGGCGTGGTGACTATGATTATGCCCCTGTCGCTCGCGGGGAGGTACCTCTTCTCCCATTTTATGAACTCTCCTTTTTTCACGGAGAACCTCGGCTTGATGACGCCGCAGTCGTTTATCCTTCCCGTGAGCTTCACAGTGAACTTTCCGCCTTTCCCGTCATCCACGAACTCATAGCCGCCTATGTATCTGTGGCTATGTATCACGTCCAGCACGGCCTTTATGGTCTTGGATGCGGGCACCGCGCACTCCGCTCTTCCTATGGCTTCCATGTTCTTCAATACTGCAAACACATCTGCAAGCGGGTCATGTTTCATATCATCACTCTTCCTATTGAAGGCGTCCGCTGACACCTATCAGTCTTTGATCGCCTTCCTTCCACATCAGCTGTATTTCCTGAAGCCCAGCTTCTCGGCGTCCTCCCTAAAACACTGGCGGCAGTACACGAGCCCGTACTTCCTTATCACGCCACCTGTCCTTCCACACTTCCTGCATTTGTGCACGTTCTTCCCGGACTTCCTCTTCTTCGGGGCATTGAACTTCTGGAACCTCGCGAGCTTCACGGGCTTGCCCTCTATCTGCCTCTTTACTCTCTCGTATGTCATAATTATCACCGATGGCTTGAAGGTGTCCGCGGACACATTCTTTCTCAAACAATCTCTATCCCTAAATTCTTCCTTGCCCACTCTATAGCTTCCTCCTTTTTTATGAGGTGGGAGCTGCCTATCCTCCCGGGCCTGAGCTTCCTCTTCCTCACCCTGAAGCCTGGCTTCTCGAGCGTGACTGCCACGTCCATCCCGAGTATCCCCACGTCAGGGTCGTACTTTATCCCCGGGATGTTTATGTACTCATGTATGCCGAAGGAGAAGTTCCCATTCGAGTCGAACTGCGAGGCCTTGAGCCTGTTCTCAAGCGCGTGCAGGACCTTCTTCAGGAACCCCATGGCCTCTGCCCCGCGCAGCGTGGTCTTCGCCCCTATGGGCTTGCCCTTTGGGACTCCGAATGTGCTCCTTTTCTGCGTTGATGTGACCACGACCCTTTTACCTGTGACTGCCTGCATTATCTTCTTTGACTTCTCGAGCTTCGCGGTCTCGGCTCCCGCTCCCATGTTCACAGTGACCTTCGCGAGTCTTACCTCTTTCATGGGGTTCATTCTTCACTCCTGGCCTTTTTCTTTCCTTTCTGTGGTTCTTCCATAGTTTCGGGAAGGCTTCCCACCATCACGTAATCCCTGAGCGTCTCTATAGACTTCCCCTTCTCGGTCTCTATGGTTATCGTGGCCTTCTCAAGCATGCCCTTCCTTTCCTTTATGTCCCTTATCTTCCCGGAAGTGCCCATGTTCCTCCCCGCTATTATGACTGCATGCTCCCCCTTCTTCAGGGGGAAGTGGCCGGCAATCTTCTGCCCCGGAATCTCTATGAGGACAGAGTCCCCCACTCCATAGGGCCCCTTTGCGAGCACGTTCCTACCGTCATGCAGGTTAAGCTGCTGCATGCCTCCCTTTATCGTCCTCTTGCCGGTTATCCTGCACAGCTTGGCTCCGGTCTCCTCCGGCTTCACCTTTTCAAGGCCGAGTCCTCTCCTGCTTATGGCGACCCTGTAGCTCATTCCAAGCTCGGGGATCTCGAGGATGTCCATGAGGCCCACAGGGAACCTGGGCTCCCTCCTCACCTTCTTGTCAACCATGACCTTCCCAGCATTGAGGATCTTCCTGGCTTCCGCTGACGTGTGAGCCAGGCCGAGCGTGTCCCTGACTATAAGCTTCAGGGGTATGCAGCCGTATTTCGGGTGGGGCCCTGGCACGGGCGTGGTCACGTAGGATTCCGCCTTCTTTGCCAGCGGCCAGAATTCAGGCATAGAGTATCTCTTAAGATGCATGTCTACCAGTCCTTCTCCTTGTTTGAATGCTTTGCATGATGGGCATGCCCCACGTGCTTCTTCTCATGGTCATGCTCTGCTTTTTTTACGTGCTCATCCTCAGGATGTTCGCCAGGAGGTGGCTTCTGGCCCGAAGGCGAACGTTGGCTGGAAGTCGGCTTGTCGCCGACTTCAGTCTTTAATCGACTTTCTTCCTTCGCGGGCTTGGCCTCCGGCAGTTCTTTCTTGCGCTCGGCCTTGGTTGCTTGCCTGAAGGCGTCGCTGTCTGGATTCTCTTGTGACGCCTTCTCTCTTTTATTCGCTTTCTGGCCTTCCTTCCTGGGGCCGGCCCTCTCGAAAACAGCCTGCCTCCTCTTGTCATCAAGGGAGAGCTTGGTAATCATGACATTGGACGGCTGGATCGGGACCGAGATCTCCGAGCCGTCCACCTTCTTCCTCTTCATGCCGTCTACATATATCCTGGAGCCGGCCAGGTCAACACTGTCCACATTCCCCCTGAAGCCCTTGTACTCGCCCTTCATGACAAGGACCTCATCCCCCTTCCTGACTGCCACAGCTCTTTTCCCGAACCTTTCCCTGAGCTCCTTGGAGATGTGGGCCGAGAGGAACTTCCTCCTCGCGTGAAGGGGAGCGTTATACCTGTATTTCCTCTGCTTCCTGGGCTGGGAACTGCTCACCCACTTGGAGGACCACGATTTTTTCATATAACATCACGCAAAATATCATACGACTGTTCCTGCTATCTTCCCTATGAGGGGGAATCTCTCCACGGTCTCCTTCGCCACGGGCCCCTTTATCAGTGTCCCTTTTGGTTCCCCTTTCTCGCTTATTATGACAGCCGCGTTGTCCTCGAAGGACACCCACATGCCGTTAGCCCTCCTGTACTCCTTCTTCTGCCTTATAATGGCGGCCTTGAAGATCTCGTGCCTGACCTTCTCGTTCCCCTTGAAGACCCTGCAGGTTATGTAGCTTGCCACTCCCGCCGTGGGCTTCATCCTCCACCTGCCCTTGAACCCCATCACGGAGATTATCTGGAGCTCCTTCGCCCCGCTGTTGTCAGCGCACGTGAGCCGAGCTCCCACAGGCAGGCATTTCGTTATCTTGGCGCTCACGGCTTTCATAAGAATCACACATTGGCTGGAAGGTGGCTGCTTGCCTGAAGGCGTCTCTTGGCGCCTTCTTTCTCACGTTCACCTTCAGTTTCCTTTTGTTTGGGCACTATCTTGTGCCCCTTCTCCTTGCCCCCGGAACCCTTCTGGAATCCGACGACCACGAAGTGCTTGGTCTTGGATATGGGCCTGCACTCAGCCACCACGACCAGGTCACCTTCCCTTGCCCTCATGCAGGAGGGATTGTGCGCTGTCACTCTGGATTTCTGCCTCTGGTACCTCTCGTACTTCCTTATGAACCTGTTGAATCCCCACTCCACTATCACAGTGTTGTGGGATTTAGAGGACTTCACCTCTCCCCTGAAGACCCTTCCCCTGACAGGGAGGGAGCCATGCCATGCGCACCTGGGGTCCTTGCACTCCTTCTCGGGAGGGCTTATGGGTATGCCTATGTCTTTCTTTCCCGGAATCTTTTTGGAAGACATAGCATCACATATAGCTAAATCAAGCCCGAGTTGCTCTTACAGAACAAGTCTGTCCCAAGAGCCTCTCTATCGCGCAGTTGCCTGCATGATAACTCAGCTTACCAAATTATATTACAATAGGTATTTAAATGTGCACGGCGCTACAAAAGCAGCATAAAGGTCAGTTCGAAGGCGTCTGCTGAAGCCTTCCTTCCAGAATCACCACCTCCTGAGCCTCTTCTTTATCCTGTCCTCCGGCCTGGCTACTAGGAGAGACCCGTCCACTTTCACCCACTCCCCGGAGGGGATATGAAAGGAGAATGTGCAGTCCTCCTTGGCAAGGGATTTCTCTCCTTTCGGGGTTTCTATTGTGAGCATGTTCCTGCTCTCGTCCGTTACAGTCCCCGAAAGCCCTTCAAGCTGCTTGTTCGAGCAGACGACGAGCTTGACCTCGAGCCCTATGAGCTCGTGCATTACCAGGTCTTTTGGGGTGACCATATAGAAATCGATATTTGTGGACTTAAAAATCCCTAACTCGGCCTTCCAAGGGAACTATCAGACCTCTATCTGGTCTTCCTTGAAGCCGAGCTTCACTAGGATGTCCTTCACCTTGCTCCTGTGCCTGCCCTGGAGTTCTATCACGCCATCCTTCACGGTCCCGCCGCACGCCAGGCGGGTCTTGAGTTCCTTCAGTACGTTCTTGGAGTCCACGTCCTTGCTGAGGCCCTGGACCACGGTGCTTATCTTCCCGTACCTCTTCTTGACCTCCAGGATGCGTATCTTCTCGCTCTCCTTCGCTATGCTCTCGCATACGCAAAGCTCCTTTGGCAGGCCGCAGTTGGGGCAAACTTCGCTCATATATTTTATTGCTCTTTCGCGCTCCTTTCTTTCTTTATGGTAAGCCCGCGGGCTATTGTCTTGCGTATCTCGCGTATCCTACCAGGAGAAGTAACGCTCGCGCCTATCTTCACGCTCGCCTTCTCTTTCGCGAGCTCCAGGCGCATCTCGGAGAGCTTCTTGTCAAGCTCTTTCCCTTCCATCTTTCTTATGTCCTTTTTCCTGAGAATCGCCATAATCAGTGCATGAAGGTGACTCTTGTCGCCTTCCCTCCATTTATTCCTCTTTGGATTCTTCCTTTTTAACCTTTTTCCTCTCAGCCTTAGGCTTCGGCTGCTTGGAACGGGGGGCTGATTTCTTGCCGGAAGCGTCTTCCGGCGGAACCTCTTCCGGTTTGCCTTCCTTAGGAGTTTCCACCGCGGCAGGAATCTCTGTCTCGGCCTTCTCGAGCTCCTTCACGATATCCTGTCCCTTCTGCTCCTCCTCCTTTCCCTGCATTTTCGTCCTGATCTCGCCGTCAATGCCCACGAAATACCTCATTATCTTCACCTGTATGCCTATCTTCCCGGGCCTCATGGTGACCTCCTCGAAGCCGTAGTCTACCAGCTCCTTTGCGCTCTGGCCGCAGTGCTTGAGGTAGCCCTCGATGAACTTGGATGTCATGCCTTTCCCTGTCCCGAACTTGCCTGAGATTATGATTTCCGCGCCAACCGCTCCCGCGTCCATTATCCTCTTTATCGAGAGGTTCCCTATCTTCTTGTGGTTGAATCCCCTTTCCAGCGAGGACGCTATCTGCTTCGCCACTATCTTCGCGTCAAGGTCCGGGTTCCTTATGGTCTTGACATCGAGCTGCGGGTTCTCGAGCCCGAACCTCTGCTTTATGGCGTCGGTCATCTCGTTTATGTTCCTCCCGCTCCTCCCGATTATCCTCCCCGGCTTGTTGGTATGGATGAGTATCTTCATCCCGAGGGGCGTCCTCTGGATTTCTATCTTGGAGTAGTCCCCCATGGGGAAGTTGTCCTTTATGAACCTCTCTATCTCCATCTCCTTTATCGCATGTTTAATGAAGTATTGCTTAAGCATATTCCACCTATTTCTGGACAAGGACCACCTGCACGTTCGTTATCTTCTTCCTTGTCCTCCTCATTTTGAGCCGCCTGGGGCGCATGAACATGTATCCCTTGTGGCTGGACGCGTGGACCAGGAGCCTGCTGGTGTCCAGTCCCTTCGCCTCAGCGTTCGATTCCCCGCTCTTTAGGAGCGAGAGTATCTGCACAGAGGCGTTCGTGTAGTACTTCCCGTCAAGGCTGTGCTTCCCCGAAACCATGTTCTCGAGGAGCCTCTTCGCCTTCTCGAGGTTCATGCCCGTTATCCTCCCGCAGAGTATCTGGGAGCTCTTGTGCGAGATATTCAGGCTCCTGCCATAGACCCTGACCGAAGTCTTCGCGTCCGGATTGAAAGCGTACTTGTACATATTCTTTGAATGAAGGTGGCCCGGCCACCTTCTCTCTCCTTTTTATGGATTGAAGGCGAAATTCGCTTCAATTCTGTTTCAATTTCGCATTCTTCCTCCTTATCTATTTGAGCGGCACGAACTTGCTTGACCTGGTGGCGCCGAATCCCGGGGCTGAATGCTTGACAACCTTCCTTGTCATGGCGAATTCGCCCAGCCTGTGGCCGAGCATTTCGGGCTTTATCTCAACGATAACGTATTCCTTCCCGTTGTGCACGCCCATCTTGATCCCGACCATCTCGGGGATTATGACCATCTCCCTGCAGCGCGTCCTGTGGAACTTCGCGGGGTCCTTCCTTATCTTCTCGAGCAGCTTCTTCTCCTTTTCCGTGAAGCCCCTCTTTATGGCGCGCCTGTGCCTCGAGGGTATGATCCTACCGAATTCCTCCAGGCCCATCTTCTTTATCTCTTCCAGGCTTTTCCCCTTCATCTCGAATTTTGCCATAATCATCACTTTTACTTATTCCTCCTTCCAGTCCTCTTTGAGGATATAGAGCCCACCTTCCTTCCGGGCGGGGCGTTCCTTGAGACGCTCTTGGGCTTCCCGAGGCCTGTGTAGCCTCCCCCGAAGGGGTGGTCTACGGCGTTCATCGCGACGCCCGAGGTCCTGGGGTAGAGCTTGCCCCTCGCGTGCATGGCATTCCATTTCCTACCTGCCTTTATCCAGGGTTTCTCACCCCTTCCCTCCCCGGCAGGTATGCCCAGCGTGGCAAGGCACTGCAAGTTGAGCTTCATCTTCTTCTTGGAGGGAAGTATTATCACGCACTCCTTCTCAGTCTTCGCCTCCACCACGGCGAAGGAGCCGGGTGACCTGCAGAGCTTGGGCCCGGAGTTCGGGTAGGTCTCCACCGAGCTTATCTGCTGACCCTCTGTCAGGTTTGAGAGGGGGACCACGGCACCCTCTGTGCTATCCCCTACCTTCATCCCCTCTGTGGCAACAATATAACCTTTCTGGTTGTCCGCGTATGACACGTGCGCCAGGGGGGAGTTCCTGAGCGGGTCGCTCACAATGTCTATCACGGTCCCTGAGACCTTCCTGTACTGGAGGTTGGGCTTGAATGCCCTTTCCGGCACCCTGTACGTGTGGGAGCCTTTACCCCTCCTCTGGGATATTATTCTCTTGCCCATAAAATATCACTCATTGGCTTATACCATTCCCATCCTCGTGGCTATGTCCGAGGCCGAGGATTCGGGGCTGAGCTTCACATATGCCTTCTTCTGGCCTGCCATGGTTATCTCGAAGTTCACCTTGGTGACCTTCACATCAAACGCCTTCTCTATGGCATCCTTTATCTGACTCTTCCTCGCGTTTCTCCTAACCATGAAGACGAGCTTGTTCTCGGTCTCCACCATCTTCATGGATTTCTCAGCAAGGTGAGGATACATGAGGATGTCCCAAGGGTCGCTTCCAGAAGAGACAGCCTTTCGCGGAATGGAGCCGGCTTCCTTCCCTTTCTGTGCAGCTAACTCCCTTTTCTTCGGCTGCCGGGTTAGTTCCTTGGCCTCTGCTCCCTTTTGCTTTCTTGCCGCCATAATCATTCACTCGATTCTTGAGAGACAGCCAATTTTGGCTTGAAGGCGGCATTGCCGCCTTCATTCTGCTGCTTCTGTCCAACTAACGTCTTTTCAAACCGCTCTATCGCTCCTTCTGACCAGAGCGTGAGCCTTCCGGGAATCCCTCCGGGGGCGAGGTGCTCCACCCTGAGATCCTTTACCGCGACAACATCAACGCCGGGAATGTTCCTTGCGGCCCTTTCTATGCCATTGAGCTCTGAGACCACTATGACCAGACCCCTTTTCCTCTTGTACCTCCTGCCGCGGGCCGTCCCTCTCCCCGATCTCACCTTCTTCTCTTTTGTGCGCTCCATCTCCCTTTCCAGCCCCAGGGCCTCCAGGGTTCCGCTAATCTCCTTTATCCTGTCCATACTCTCTATGCCGTTCTCGACCACGAGGGGTATGTGCTTTATACCCTCAATTCTGTGCCCTCTTGAAGAAACATAATCCCTGCTTGCTGTCGCGGAAACCGCGGAAACAAGCGCCTTCATTCGTTCTTTTTTGTTCATCTCCCTCTTCCAGACCTTCTCCACTTTTGGCGGGTGAGCCTTCCTCCCCTTTGTTGCCTGGGGCACGAAGCGCGCGGTCATGTGCATGAATCCGGTTCCGTGTATCCTTGCCATCCTTGCCATCTCCCTGTTCATCATGCTGTGCCTGACCTTCCTCCTGCCGTGGTAGTGGGCGGATGTCCTCTTGCCTGCAAGCGGGTCAGCCCCGTATGGCTGCCTGCTGCCGGATTGCTCAGCAATCACGGCCCTGCTTATGAGGTCAGTACGTATAGGCTCGGAGAATGCTCTAGAAAAATCCCTGCTTCCTTTCACTTCCCCTTTCAGGCTATAGACTGGAACCTTCATTTGAACACCGTTGTTATTTTTTCCCTCGGCGCCGGCTTATCCTTAGTCAAGCGTGGCTGCGTCAGGATTCTCACTGGAACCCAGCAGAATACCCTATTATCTGGCATGAGTATATTTAAAGCTTCCACACTCATTGTGGTTTACATTACCCACTCAGTGCCCGTCTTCCCCTGCCTGATATTCTCAAAAACAGATTCCATGTTCTTCTGGGTTATGTCCCTGCCCCCGAGCCCTGCTATGTGGCCGGAAAGCTTTGCGCCGCACCCAGAGCCGTAAAGGCAGGATTTGACCTCTGTGTAAAGCGCGCCCTCATTTCCCACGGATATGTCCTTCTCTATCACTCCCACGGAGCTCAGGCCCTTGCATACGCTTATGAGCTCTTCCGCTGGGAAGGGCCTCATGGCCTTGACCTTTATTATCCCGAAATCCTTTGGCAGGTACTCGCGAGCGGTGCCTGTCACAGAGCCTATCGTTATTAGCGCGAACTTCTTCCCCTCAAGGGAAACCTTCTCTATGAGGCCGTTCCCGTAGCTCCTCTTGGAAAGGGCCGCATATTCCCTGTGCACGGATTTTATCACATCCTTTGAAATCTCCACAGCCTCGTGCTGGTCCTTCCTGAACTTCATGAAATATTCCGGCGTGGCGAGCGTGCCCATGGAGACAGGCCTGGAAGGGTTCAGGCTCACTTCAGGTTTGAACGGGGGAAGGAATTTCTTTACAATCTTATGGTCAAGATAGCTCACATTCTCGAAGGTGTGGGATATCAAGTAACCGTCCATGCATACCATGACAGGGACGGAAGTCTGCTCCGCGATCTTGAACGCCTGTATCTGCGTGTCAAAGGCCTCCTGCGCGTTCTCCGCGTAAAGCTGAATCCATCCGGAGTCCCTCTCGGCCATGGAGTCCTGCTGGTCATTCCATATGTTTAGCGGGGCTGACAGGGACCTGTTCACCACAGTCATGACCACAGGAAGGCGCATTCCCGACGCCACGAAAAGCAGCTCATGCATGAAGGCCAGGCCCTGGGAGGATGTGCAAGTATATGCGCGAACACCCGTGGCGCAGGCCCCTATGCACGCGGCCATGGCGGAGTGCTCCGATTCCACGTTTATTGACACTGCTTCCAATTCCCCATCCGCAATCATCTGCATGAGATCTTCCGCAATATGTGTCTGGGGCGTTATGGGATAGACAGCCACCACGCCGGGTTCGCACAGCCTGACCGCTTCCGCGACAGCCTTTGAGCCCTCCACTATGTTCTTCATTTGGTCACTTCCTCTATCCATTTGAAATAATCCATGTTCCCCTCTGTTATGGGAATCACGTCCACGCAAGGGATCTCAAAGCTGTGAAGCTCCTTCACCCTTTTTATGAGCTTGCTCGCAAGAAGCTTCTTTGTCTTGAGCAGGAGCAACGTTTCCTTATCATCCTCTATATTCCCTTTCCACCAGTATATAGACTCTATGGCAGGGATTATGTTCGCGCAGGCAGCCAGCTTCTCCCTCACAACAGTTTCCCCAATCCTTCTCGCCTCCATCATATCCCTGGCTGTCACGTAGGCAATCACGTACATTCCAATCGCTCCACTCTATGAATTGAAGGCGTCTTGAATGCGAAAGCGTCAAAAGACGCCTTCCTTCTCACGTTCATTTTTCCACTTTTTTCTCTATTGCCCTGTGCGGGCAGACTTCAATACAGATTAGGCAACCCTTGCAGTAATCATAATCTATCACGGCACGCTTCTTACCTCCGACATCCTTGAGAGTTATCGCCCCCTCGGGACAGTACATGACACATATCCCATCCCCTTTGCACCTGTCCGTGACTATGGGTATGAAGGTCCTCCACGTCCCTGTCCTATTCTTCGCTGTGGAGCCTGGCTCCCTCACCACGGCGCCCTTGCTCAGGCCGGATTTCTCAGCTGGCATTGTAAGCCTCCTTAACTAGCTGAGTGTTCATTTCCAGAATCTTACCGGAAAAGTTCTCCCCCACAGCCTTGAGGATGGAATCCAGGCCGACAAGTTTTGTTCTCTTGGAAAGGACACCGAGCATGGCAGTGTTCACGATGTCCTTCCCCAGAATCTTCAGGGCAAGGTTCGTGGCGTCAAAGAAATATGTTTTCTGTTTCAATTCGGTTTTGGAAGTCTTTCCGTTCACTATTACCACAGATCCGGGCTTCAGTCCGTCAGCTATCTCAGGAAGGTGCATGAGCGACTGGTCCAGCACGACCACTATATCCGGATTGTAAATCTGGGACCTCGTGTTTATGGGCTTGTCCGAAATCCTGC
>DATEYJ010000035.1:0-13092 GCA_035256265.1 archaeon | reverse complement strand
GATTCATTCAAAGCCCCAACCATAAACAGGAAGAATCCTGTAACAGCAAGCATGAGAGAAGCCTTTCTTGCTTGAAATTTCAGAGATTTTAATGAATAAGCAAGCAGCATAAATCCGGAAGCCCCAAGCCCCAGATTGAAGACCGCTGCAGCAATTGCGCCGTTATAAGGATTTCCTAAATCGCTAAGGGCATTGGATTGCCACATGAACCACGGAGAAAAAGCAATAGCAAGAAATACCATTAAGCAAAGGACTGCCATGGCTACCGGTCCAAGAACCAGCCATTTATTTTCCATATGCCACCAAGCAAACAATGGGGTCGCTGGGAGTCGAACCCAGATACGTTGGTTTCGCCTATCATTGCTTTGCGGACAAAGCTCAATTCTCCAGATGGAGAACAACTGGAGCCAACTAGGTTGCCATTGCCTCACGACCCCGAAGTCGCCAAGAGGCGCCTTCAAAGCGTTGTATATAAATTAACTCTTTCTTTATCTATTAATTTATAAAGCCCCAGTGGCTCAGTCGGTAGAGCGTTAGGCGAAATGGATTGAAGCAGGCTCGCCTGCTTCTTTCAAAATAACGCCCGCTAAGCCTTGGTAAGTTTGCTTCGTGGGAGCCTGCTCGCAGAGAGGAGGTTCCAAAGGGGGCAAGGCCCTTTGAGGCAAAGGTCGCGAGTTCAATTCTCGCCTGGGGCTCTTATGATAGAATATTTCGACGTGGTGGATTCCAGAGATAAAATTATAGGAAAGGCAAGCAGGGAGGAGTGCCACTCAGGAAAGAAGCTCCTGCACAGGGCTATCTGCATAATAATCACCAATTCCAAAGACGAGATTCTTTTTGAGAAAAGAAGCAAGAAAAAGGACATGGACCCAGGCAAATGGGCTGTCGGAGTAGGCGGCCACGTCGATGCAGGCGAGAGCTACGAGCGGGCCGCTGAGAGAGAGGCTAGGGAAGAGATAGGGATTGCGTGCAAGCCAAGATTTACCTTCAAGACTTTGGTGGAAATGAAGGCGGAAACGGAGATAGCGAATGTCTACACATGCAGGCATGAGGGCCCTTTTAACATCAACAAAGAGGAAGTTGACGAACTGAAGTTCATTCCCAAGGTCAAAGTTATCGAGATGGTGAAATCCGACAAGCTGACAGAATTCGATATGCATATTATGCGAAGGTTCTTTGGAATCAAGACTTGACTATAGTCCCTATTCCCCTTTGTCCGGAAAGCGCCTTCTCAAGGTTCCCTGCATTCAGTCCATTTATTATTTCGCATTCAGAACCTGATGCTGCCAGGTCAAGGCATTTCTGGACCTTGAGCAGCATTCCTCCTGTCACGTCTATACCGTCTGAGGAAGTGAGATATCTCTTGATTCCGGAAAAATTCTTCCTGGTTATCTCAGTTATCTTCTTTGCTGATTTGTCCTTGGTCGGGTCTGCGGTGAACACACCATCCACCTTCCCACACATGAGTATCCTATCTGGTTTGAGGCTCTTGGAGAGGAAGGAAAATATCTCCTCCGTGGAAAGTATGCAGCAGCCTTGCGCAAGGTCGAATCCCACATCACCATAGACAACAGGAAGCACATCGCTTTCAAGGGCCTTTTCTATCGCCTTTGTGTAGCCTTCTGCGATTTTGGATGAGCTGGCCAGGCAGAAGGATGAGGGCTGGAAGGAAATTGCATTCTCCCCAGCATCTATCAGAGCCTTAATAATTATCCTGTTCAGCCTCGCTGCCGAATCCTGAACAAGCGCAAGGCCTTTCCTGCTGTCCTGAGAAACGAATCCCTTCTGGGTCTGGTATTTCTTTGCTGGTTCGTGTGGATAGGAGCCTCCTCCGTGTCCTAAAAGAATCTTTGCGCCATTCTGTCTTGCCTTGTGTATCTCCTGCGCAAGTCTCTTTATCACATCAGGCTTCTCTGTGTAAGGTTTTGACTTGTCCGTGATGAGGGAGCCTCCAAGTTTGACAAAAATTAACCCTTTCATTTTTTTCACTGAATAAATTTATTTCCAGCGCTTATATAAGCTGTTCTCAAAACCGAGAACATCAAGCGCCTTTCCAACTATATGGTTAACCATATCATCTATGGTTTTAGGCTTTGAGTATAAAGACAAAACAGGAGGGAGCAGAATAGCACCTGCCTTCGAAGCGGTTTCCATATTCTTTATATGTATGTAACTGAGTGGCGTTTCCCTTGCCACAAGGATGAGCTTCCTTCTCTCCTTGAGGCAGACATCTGCTGTCCTCAGGAGCAGGTTGTCCGAGAAGCCCGACGCTATCCCGGCAAGGGTTTTCATGCTGCAGGGAATTATAACCATACCATCGGTCTTGAAGGAGCCGGAAGCGACTGGTGCAAAGAAATCGGAATTATTGTAACTCTTGGAAGCCAGATTCTCTACCTGTCTTACCGAAAGGCCTGTCTCGTGCTCAAGGATTTTCTGGGCCGTTTCCGTTATTATCAAAAGGGTTTCGGCCTTTCCTTTCAGGGCCTGCAAAAGCCTTACGCCTAGGATAGAGCCTGATGCGCCGGATATCCCAACAATTATTCTTTTCATATTTCCACTGTTCCGGAATCTCCATCCACTCTGACTTTGCTCCCGTTCTTTATTCTTGAGATGTCAACCTTGTCTACGCAGGGGATGTCCGAGATTATAGCCCCAACAGCCACTATGGTTTCGCATTCCCTGTTCACTATTGCGAGAGGAGCCTTGCCGTTCTTCTTGAGCCTGAGCAAGGTATATGAGCCTACGGTGGAGCCGCCTCCTTTGGGGAAAACGAAGATTTTCCCCGTGACGGATTTACCCTCGAGGTCATGCCCCCTTTCCACTACAATTCCTGTATTAGGGTCCACTCCTCCGTAGAAGGAGATTGTTTTCTCAGAAACCAAAGCGATGCCCGAGGCCTTCCCCTTTGAGATTTTCCTTCCCTTCATCAGCATCTTCTCACCGCTTCCTTTATGCATTCCTCGAGGCTCATGAACCTTGTCTTGAAACCGTTGGAGCCGCGGCCGTAATAGCAGCCCTTTGCCGAGTTGGTTGCGATTGCCTTGAACCTTCCTTTGAGAGGGGCCACCGCCAGGCAGGTGTCAGCTACTATCTTTGCTCCACTGGCCTCTATTATCTTTGAGAGTCCTTTGCTCACGGCCAGTTTTTTCACTTCCCTGGATGTGGTTATCCAGGTCTCTTTCTGGACCTTCTTCCCCTTCAGAAGAGAGGCTATCCTCTCCATCTCCTGCAAGGAACAGTGAGGACAACCCAGAGAAACGAAATCGACCTGGCAGTCATCATTCAGAAATCTTATGGCATCCTCCACATCTTTCCGGGTAACAACTACTTTCTCAGAAGGAACTGAAACCTTTTCAGGGGTTATCCCTTCCATGTGGAACATCGCGGCCCCGCTGTACGTTGGGAAGGAAGCCGAGAAGCTTTTCAGCTCTTCAAGAGAGGCTTTCCTTACGCCTCGGATGAATGGTATTTTCTCCTTGGTCTGCTTCCCTATGGCCAGGGCAAGCGCTCCGAACCAATCCTCCCCCATGACTTTTGCCTGGACATCCACTGTGATTTTTGGGGCTCTGTTAGCATCCAGATGCAACCCATAGAAAGGAGTTCTTCCTGTTATGGCAGACGCCAATGCGCTCGGTCCGCCTTCCCTGTTCGTTCTTGCTCCTAGGACGGAATTTGAGAAGCACACAGCAGAAGATTCGCTCCAAGCTATATGCTCGCCTTTTTTGGGGTTGTATCCCACAAGATAAGGGGTGCATGTGCATGTTATATTGACCCCAAGCTTCCTGAAGACGTTAATAACCTTCATCTGCTTGTCTGCAAAATCCTCCGGAATCCCCAACACCTTCCAGTTCTCCAGATCCATGCCTGCAGGATTCAGCATTGTCTTGACTCTGACCTTCCCGTTCCTTGCCATGTCTTCCAGGAACTCCAGACCGGCATCCCCCAGGTTGTGATAGGACACGCCCGCTATTTGCACAGAATTCACAGGAACGAATTTGTCGGCCCCGAATATCTCTCCGAGCGCTGTTAGGATTTCCATGCTCTTTTGGACCGCCTTTCCCTGCTTTCCGGAGAGCATACCTTTCTCTTCATTTGTTAGAAGCAAGCAAATCACCTACTTTACATAATTCTTCAGGTCGACCTTGAAAGAAGGCTGGAGCCGCTGGAAGTCGCTCCTTTTCCTGTCTTCAGGTATGGTGGCATCAATCCCGACCTTCGTGGTCTCCGTTGTCTGAAGGTTGGAGGAGGGGTCAAGCGAAGAGCCTTTCTCTTTCGGCTTTATCACTACATCCTTGTCTCCCTGGAAACGAGTTGCGACTGCCCATTCCACATCGTTAGGATTATAGATATCTATGTCATCATCCACCACGATGACGTGCTTCATTGACTTGTGGCCTTTAAAAGCGGCCTCTATAGCCTTCTTCCCATCATCGGGATTCTTCTTGGTTATCTGCACGACCCCATGGAGCCATGAGCAGCCGCCTGGCGTTATGAGGACATTCCTGCACGTGCAGACCTTGCCGACCTCCCTGAATATCGTGGGCTCCCTGGGAAGGCCCATCAGTATCTTGTGCTCCAGTCCGCCGGGAAGCAGCGCATGGAAGACTGGGTCTTTTTTGGCGAAAATCCTTGTTATCCTGAAGACAGGCTGCTCCCTGACTATGTCTGGAGTCTCTGTCAAATCCAGGAAAGGCCCCTCTTTCGCCATCTTTCCTGTAACTTCTCCGATCATCACAAGCTCGGATTCCGGGGCCAGGATTCCGTCAAAATCAAGCAGGTTTGTCTCTGAAAGTGCATTCGCGATGGAAAGTTCGCTCTTCCCAAGTTCCGCAGATATGGCAGAGGCAAGAAGAACCTGCGTCGGATTCCCTACACAAATTGCAAATTTCTTGATCCCTCTTTTCAGGTATTCATTAAAATGCCTGGGAATTATTCTTGCAATAACCTCATTCCTGGACAGAACCATCATCCTGTGAAATGATGAGTTCAAGCCATATTCCTTGTCTTTCGCAACAACTATTGCAGAGGCGATGTAAGGGCCTCCATCCTCTTTGTAATAAGTAAGAATGGGCAACTTTGTAAGGTCGCAAGGAATCTCCTGGTAACCAGATTTCACAATTCTCGGCTCTTTTGGCTCGTCTATGGCATTCGCTATGACCTTTATCATGTCCTCCTTCTTGGCTCCTATGCTGCCGGCAAGCAAATCCCTTGTGGATATGATGTTGGCAGCTACCTTGTATCCGAACCCCTGCACATTCTCGAAAAGGAGAGGCTGGCCGTCTAGCTTCTTCATAACAGAAGCTATTTCATATTTAGTCGAGACAGGCTTGCTTATTTTTATAAGCTTTCCTGACTTGTCCAGCCTGTCAATGAATTCCCTGAACAGCATAAAGTCACCTCTTGAATAATTTATGGAGGTAATTTAAATCTGACGAAGAGAAACAAGCGATTGACGTTATTCAGCCTTCACTCCTTCGATCCCCAACTCCACTTCCATGGGCTCGAATCCCGCGGACTTTATGGCTTTCTTCAGCTTCTGGGAGTCATCATGGTAGCACAAGGCTATGCCGCCACCACAGGCCCCGCAAAGCTTTGCCGCACCGCCTATCCTTACAATCTTGGAGATAAGCCTGTCTGCCACGGGAGTGGACAGGCCGAAATCCCGGAGAAGAGTCCAATTCTCATTCATGAGGAATTTTATTCTTTTCGTATCCTTTCTCTTGAGCGCTTCTTTCATCTCCTTTGAGATTTCTCCTATCCGTTTAATCCTGGGATTCCTGATTTCCGGAGGAGTCATGCGAACCTGCTGGACAAGCTCGCCTGTGGTTTTCTCAGGCTTGCCTGTATAAACTAGAATGAAATTCTCAAGTTTATGCGGGATTTCCTTTTTCAGGGATTCTATTGTGTTGGTACCGCCCTTCATGTTTTTCTTGAACCATATCAGGCCTCCATAGCAGCATGTGGAATTGTCGCCTCCGCTTGGTAGCCCGGCGACGAACTGCTCTGTTTCATAGGCTATTTCATTAAGGTTTTCTAGGGGAACTTTCTTCCCGTAAAGCTCCGCAACGGATTTTGAGATGACTAGGGAGAGGGCGGCTGATGAACCTAGACCAGAGCCCGGAGGTATGTTTCCACTCAGCTTTATCCTAATACCCTTATTTATGCCCAGCCTGTAAAGGGCCGTTCCTATGCAGGCTTTCTTGAAGTTGGCGTCTTTGGAAAGCTTGAAAAGCTCTGTGAAGTCTGCCGGGGTTTTCTTCGCTCCTCCTTCCCAGAGCTTCTTGAGCTGGTGGTAGAAATCTATGCAATCCTTCGGAGTCCACTCGAGCTGGTGGCCCATCTTGGGGTCTTCTATAAAAACAGAACCGCTTTTTTCGGCTTCCGCTATTGTTCTGAGCCCAACTGCAGCTATTATACCAGGCTCCCCATAAACAACCGCATGCTCTCCGGTAATTATTAATTTCCCGGGGGCAGAAACTTTCACAGTCATGATAATAATTGAGAGAGGCTTTAATAAGAACTAGTTCCGGCTTATCCAGAACCGGATTATTCCCATATCCACAGGCTCATAGCCAAAAACATCCATGTATTTCTCTGTATCCCGTTGCTCTAGAATATCCAGATTCATGAGGTTGCCCAGATATGACAGGTAATTATTTCTCTGTAGTTTTCCTTCTCTGGTGAGGTCATAAATTTTATTGAGAATAAAATCGCGGGATTCCCGGTGTTTCTTTATTTGTGAAAATAGAGCTTGAGTAACAGCCAAATCTACCATAATAAAGAATTGGAGAAAAGAAATAAAAAGGGATTGTTAATCCCTTACCCGACAAAATCTATCCCAAGGACCCGCTCTATCTCCTTCTGCTTCTCCACCTTGTAGGTCTTTCCCGGGCCGTATATCTGGGAGGACTTCACGCCGGTTATTATGAGCATGGCGCGGATGGTGTCCCCCAGGTCCTTGATTATCTGGGCCCCCCAGATTATCTTGGCGTCAGGGTTGATTTTCGTGGAGACGCCCTCGACTATCTGCTGGCACTCCTTGATTGTGATGTCAGCTCCTCCAGAAACGTTCACCAGGGCGCCTGTGGCGTCCTCTATCTCCACGTCAAGGAGCGGGTTGCTAAGGGCCTTCTCAACGGATTCCACGGCACGGTTCTCGGAATCTGACTCGCCCATCCCTATCATGGCGAGGCCGCCAGCTCCCATGACCGCGCGGATGTCTGCGAAGTCCAGGTTCACGAGGCCGGGCTTTGTTATGAGCTCTGCTATGCCCTTTACTGAATTGACAAGTATCTCATCCGCGACCTTGAAGGCCGTGGTTATCGAGACATCCGGTACGATCTCAAGCAGCTTGTCGTTTGGTATGATTATGAGCGTGTCCGCGACCTGCTCCATGTTCTCGAGGCCGTCCTGCGCGTTCCTGAAGCGTCCCTTGCCCTCCATGGAGAAGGGGAGGGTCACCACGCTTACTGTGAGAGCGCCGAGCTTCTTGGATATGTCCGCTATGACAGGGGCAGCTCCTGTCCCTGTCCCGCCGCCGAGGCCGCAGGTGACGAAGACCATGTCAGCGCCCTCGAGGACCTTCTTTATGTCCTCTTTTGACTCCTTCGCGGCCTCCTGGCCCACCTTGGGGTCGGCCCCCGCCCCGAGGCCGCCTGTTAGCTCCCTTCCTATGAGGACCTTCTTGTCAGCATCCGTGTAGAGCAGGTCCTGGGCGTCCGTGTTCATGGCAATGGTCTCCGCGCCCACTATCCCTATCTGCATCATTCTGGAAACGGTATTGCCGCCCGCGCCTCCGACGCCGATCACCTTTATGACCGCCTTCTTCATCTCGAGTATCTTCCTGAGCTCCTCATCGGTTTCCGTGTGTCCTTCCACGTCCTTTATTATAATCTGTTCCATCCCTTCCGGCAGCGGCCTCCTCATAATCATTACCTCCCAAACTTCGAATAATCTATTAACCGTAAAGATAATAACAGTATAAGAGTAAGCTTTTTAAGGCTTTATTGTAACAAAAAATCCGGGAGAAATCGCGAGGTTTATGCTTTTTCTTGTTCAGGCTTTTTATGCTCGTGCTTGTCCGGGGCCGCTTCCTTGTCGGAGAAAACGACGTTCTTTATCTCTGGGATGTGCTTCATCACGCTCTCCCCAGCGAATTTCTTCAGGAACTCATTCATTGGCTTTTCGCTCTCGAGGATGAGCGTGTCCCCGTCAAGCCTTGGCTCGCACTTTATCCCATAGTATTCAAGAAGGGAGCGGGCCTTCTCAAGGGCGTCTGTTATCTGCCCCACTATCCTCACCTTGTAGCTGAGGCTCTTGCCCGCGAGCGGGTGGTTGAAGTCCACGCGCACGCGTCCCCCTGCCACGGAGAGGACCTTTGTCTGCATGCCGTCTATGTCCACGAACATCCCCGGGACAGGGTTTATCTTCTCCTTCGTGAACCTGGAGAGGGGAACTATCCTTATGAGCTTCGGGTTCCTCTGGCCGAAGGCCTCGTCCGGACCCAGGGTGAACTCCTTCTCCTGGCCGGTTTCCATACCTTCGAGTTTCTTCTCCATCCCGGTGACAGCCATGTTCGAGCCTATTATCACAAGGGAAGGCTTGTACTTGTGCCTGGGGTTGTGGATTCCTTCCTTCTTTGCGTCCTCCTCGGAGGTGAGGTCGAAAACCTCGCCTGTGAGAACGATTTTTCCTACAAAATCTATCTCCACGAAGTCGCCTTTTTTCATAGGTACACCGTCAGCATGTTGTGACAAAGATATTGCGCAGTTACTTATAACCTTATGGTCCTCTTGGGCACACTATAGGACTTCCACGTTATTGCATTCGGTGTAAATCTCGTACGTGTTGGAGTATTTCTGGAACTTTCCTATGACAGAGACGTTGTCGCCCTTCTGGATGTCAACAGAGCCCTTGTATTTGGAGCAGAAGACCTTCAGGTCCTTGGAGCCATCGGATATGTAGAACTGCTGGTACTGGTAGCCTTTCTTGGACACGTAGTCCTGCATGACCCTGGAAACCGTCCCCTGGGCCTCCACGTTCTGGTCGAGTGGAGGATTCTCGAGCATCCCCGAGACTGTCATCTTCTCTGCAGGGATGTCGTCCGAGAACGGGCTGATGTAGATTGTCCTGCCCGTGAGGTAGCCGCCCAGCCAGGATATCGCGAGGATTCCTGCCAGGAAGAAGGCAAGTATCCCGAGCCTGAGCAGGTCCTTGTTCACGTTCATCTTGTCCCTCCAAGCTTGAGCCCGAGATTCCGCGGAGCGAGCTTCGCAAGAAGGTGCGGGTTGAATATCAGGATAAAGGCGGCTGACCAGGCGATTATCCCGTAGTTCGCTATGGCGTTCGAGTATGTGGCAAGGTTGAACGTGAAGAATGTGGGTAGCGGATAGAGCCACATTATCCCCGTGGGGTTCAGGGTGTCGAGGAAGAGGTGGGAGAGGAAGCCCGCCCCGAAAGCCGCGCATATCTCGGGCCTTTTCGTGGCAAGGTATATGGCTATAAGCGCTATGCCGAGTATTATGGGAGTGTGCAGGAGCCCCCTGTGGATGAAGGGGAATCCCAAGCCCGTCTCATAGAATATCGTGTCCGCGTCCGCTACAACCGCCGCGAAGGCTGTCGTTTTTATCGGGAACTTCAGGACATAGCCCAGTGCAAGCGCGAAAATCAGGTGGGTCTGGAAGAGCATATATTTTATTAGCTGGCGGGTGGATAAAAGCTTATAAATATATAATGACCGACTTATTTTCGTATTTCCTTATATGCATGATAAAAATAAGTTCGGCTATTCCTTGACCTTAAGATGTCCTATGGTTGACTTTTGGCTTAAAAATGAAGGCTTGGCAGCCTAAATACGTCCTCGGATGTGATAGTTATTCTTCGACTCGTTCAAAAAGTTTATAAAGCATCAATCCAATTCCTAATATGGCAATTTCACTTGTTGCATTGCTCCTGAATTTTGTCATCAGCCTGATAGTGTCCACCATCGTCATCTACATCGTGGTGAAGCTGTTTGGCGAGAAGGAAGGGATAGGGACAGCAGTCATGTCAGCTTTTGCCGGCTCGGTCATTTATGCCCTGGCTTATTACTTCCTCGGCACTGGTCTGCTGGCAGCCGTCATCGGCGGCATTGCATGGCTCATCGCCCTGGGAAGCCTCTATAAAATCGGATGGGTGAAGGCCTTGGTGGTAGCTGTCGTGGTCTGGATATTTGCAGCCATTATAGGCATGTTCCTTCCAACGCTTATCGGGCCGCTATAAGAGACAAAACAAAGAAGCAACCTGTAGGATAAGGTGAGTAAAAATGGCAGGCAAAATAATAATCCAATGGTCTCACATTTCAATAACTTCATTAATAGCGTTCTTAATAGGCTGGTTTTTATTCGGTCTTCTTGGCGCGGTAGTAATAGCCGTTATAGTCTTGGTGCTAATGGGAATCATAAGATTCAAATGAGATATTTGAGATATTTCTAGCCGATTTTAACTGGTTTCCACAATAATCTTGATATATGAAAAACCAGATAATTTTATATGTGAGCTCAGATGGATAACCATCACGTTTATAAATATAACACTGTTATATCTCTTCAGATACCATGAAACCCGAAACCTTTGGAATGAGAGAAGCCGGCATCTCCCTGATAGCAGTTTCTGCGGTCCTTTTCCTCATCATGCTATCTGTCACAGGCGAGCTTAACAAGCTCATGTATGCCGAGTGTGCTCATCCTCCCGGGGAGGTATGCCCCATGGAGAGCAGCCTGCCAGTCCAATCCTATGCAGGCTTCACTCTGGATTTCGTGGTGGCGGGCTTCGGGGGTTTCCTCATCTACAAATCAAGGCAGTCGGAAAAGTTCGCATTGGACAGGAAGAAGGAGACGGAAAAAACCCTGAAAGAGCTGGACGGCGATGAGAAAAAGGTCTACGAGACCATTGCCGGCTCCGACGGCGTGGTTTTCCAGAGCGATATAGTGGATAAGACAGAGTTCCCCAAAGTTAAGGTTACCAGAATACTTGACAGGATGGAGCATAAGGGCCTCGTGGAGAGGAGGCGCAGGGGGATGAGCAACATCGTTTTGCTCAAGAAGTGATAGATTTCCTGCTGAAATGTGCTTTCTGCTGCATAACGCTTAAAAAGGTTTCGCTTCACCTAAAACAGGCATTTTCGACAGGCTTCGGCCACAGAAGACATTTGTGAAACTAGTTTCAAACACAGGGATATTAGCTGTTTCACGACAATCGAAAGAAGGCATTCATGTTCGGAGTGGCAAAAGAACGCCTTAGGTGATGAGATGGCAGAAAAGAAAAGGCTCAGGATAGTTGGCGCGAACTGCGGCGACTTTTGCGAGGCCTGGATAAGGAGCGCGGTCATGAAGATACCCGGCGTGAAGGGGATCAGGGTGAACTGCAAGGCAAAGGCAGGCGAGGTGGAGTATGACCCTGAAAGAACCCATATAGTGGAGATAGTCAAGGCAATCAGGGGAACAGGACATGAATGCATGGTGAAGGTGATATGATGGACATGGAAAGAAGGAAGCTATCGATAAAAGGCATGCACTGCAAGAGTTGTGAGATGCTCATAACAGATGGCTTAATGGAGATAGATGGCGTAAGCAAAGTCAAAGTGGACCACGCAAAAGAATCGGGAGAAGTAGAGTTCAATCCCAAAAAAACAGGCCTCAAGGAAATAATCAGGGCGGTTAGAGAGCAGGGATATGATTGTAAGGCGGTGATTTAATGTCAGACATGCCGGAAGTGGATAATGCAAAGGCGGATGAAAGCTTAGCTGAAGAAGCTGATGAAATGGAAAAGCTATACACCAAGGAATTCTTCGTCAAGGGCATGACCTGCAAGAGCTGCGAGTCGCTCATAACAAATAACGTCATGAAAGTGAATGGCGTAAAGGAATTCAAGGTAAACTACAGCAACGGAAAGGCGGAGGTCGTCTATGACATAAATAAGACAGACGTAAGAAAGATAGTCCGGGCCGTCGAGGAGAAAGGTTATGAAGCCGAAGAGCGACCGGAAGCCAGGCATACCGATTCCAGATGGAAGAGTGCCGGCACGATCCTGGGCTTCGCGGTAGTGATATTGGGGGCATATATCATAGCCCAGAGCAGCTTCATTTCCGTCGTCCCGGAGTTCGGGACCAACGCTAGCCTGCTTCTTATATTCACAGTAGGCCTGCTCACAGGCTTCCACTGCATAGGCATGTGCGGCGGCTTCATGGTCTCCTACACCACAAAGAACGCCATGGCCGAGCAGGACGGAGGCAAAAAAAGGTTAAATGTCAGGCCCCACCTGAGCTACAGCGCGGGCAAGCTCATATCATATACCATAGTGGGGGCGACATTCGGCCTGATAGGGTCGTTCTTCACCTTCTCAGGGCCCATGAGGGGGGTAATGGCCGTCGCTGCCGGCATCCTCATGATAATCATGGGGCTGAACATGCTAAACATATTCCCGTTCCTCAGGAAAGTGAACTTCTCCGGCCTGGGATTCCTGGGAAAAAGAACGGGCGGGAGAAACAAGGGGCCCTTCACGCTGGGGCTCTTCACAGGCCTCATGCCCTGCGGTCCCCTCATAGCGATGGAGCTTTACGCGGCAGGCACAGGAAGCATTCTTCTGGGCGCGGCCGCGCTCCTAGTGTTCGGCCTCGGGACGCTTCCAGTAATGAACGGCTTCGGCGCGGCGATCTCCATGCTCAGCATGAACTTCACGAAAAGGATACTGAAGGTGTCCGCAGTAATTGTGATGGTGCTAGGCATCATAATGCTGAGCAGGGGCATGACGCTGTCCGGAGTCGGGTTCAACCTGAACTCGGTCTCGGCCTCCCTTGCGCCTGCCTCCGGCCAGGATACCGCAAGCCTTGCGGGAGGCATCCAGGAGATCAACATGACAGTGACTTCCGGCGGATGGACCCCAGACAAGTTTGTCCTCAAGAAGGGCACCCCTGTGAGGTGGAACATAGACGTGAAGCAGCTTACAGGCTGCAACAAAGAGATAATCGTCCCCGCATATAACCTGGACATAAAGCTCAAGCAGGGTCTCAATGTTGTGGAGTTCACGCCGACCAGCGAAGGGACTGTCTCCTGG
>DATEYJ010000034.1:0-5578 GCA_035256265.1 archaeon | reverse complement strand
TGTGGTTCCAGGCCGCTGCCCAGCCTCAGTTTGGATGTCCTCTCTGCAAGGGCGTGCTCCAGCTTTTCCTTCACGGACTGCTGCACAATCACGCGGGAGGCTGCTGTGCATCTCTGGCCTGTTGTGCCGAATCCGCCCCAGATGATCCCGTCAATCGCGAGTTTCAGGTCCGCATCCTCAAGGACAATTATGCCGTTCTTTCCCCCAAGCTCAAGCCCCACCTTCTTTATCCCTGCCTCCTTGGTTATTGCAAGGCCTGTCTCCCTGGAGCCTGTGAACGAAAGAGCACGGATGGACTTGTGGCGGACAATAGGCATGCCTGCCTGCTCTCCGGAGCCTGTCACCAGGTTTATCACGCCTGGGGGGATTCCGGCCTTCTCAAGGACCTCCACGAACCTTATTGCGCATAAGGGGGTGTCTGAGGCGGGCTTGAGGACGACAGTGTTGCCACATATGAGAGCGGGCATGAGCTTCCATGCGGGTATGGCCATGGGGAAGTTCCATGGTGTTATAAGGCCGCAGACGCCTATGGGCCTGCGCACGGTCATGCAGAACTTGTCCCTGAGCTCGGAGGGTGTGGTGCGGCCGAACAGGCGGCGGCCTTCCCCGGCCATGTATTCCGCTGTGTCTATGGCTTCCTGCACGTCCCCTCTGGCTTCCGGAAGAACCTTCCCCATCTCCGTGGATATGAGCTTCGCGAGCGGCTCTTTTTCTTGCCTGAGGAGGGAGGATGCCCGCAGGACAATCTCCCCGCGCTTTGGGGCGGGAGTGGAACTCCATTCATCAAAAGCGCGCTCCGCCGCATCCACTGCGCGGTTTATGTCGTTCTCGTCGCCTGACTGGAACTCTCCTATGGGCTGGCCTGTGGCGGGGTTAAGGCTCTTGAAGGTTTCCTTTGAGCCGGAATTCACCCATTTCCCGTCTATGAGGATCTTGTAGGTTTTCATCTTTTCCTGCCTTTGGCTTTCTTGGTAGGCTTGATGAAGCATCTTGTGCGCATACTGTTGTCGTAAAGGGCCTTGAGGGCCAGAGCCGCGCCTTCAGGATAGGAGAAGCAGGGGACGCCAAAATCCTCCAGGCTCTTCTTCAGGACTTCTGTGTATCTCCCTCCTGCAGCTATCACTATGAGCGGCTTCTGCTTCCTGTCGGCTATCGCAGAGACCGTGTCCACAACATCAGGAGTGAGTGTTGGTATCTGGAAAAGGATTATCACGGCCACCATGTCCACGTTCGGGTCCTCCATGGCCGTCTCTATCGCGAGCCTGTACCTCTCTGTGTCCGCGTCTCCCGTGAGGTCTATGGGATTCTTCACGATCACATGCGAGGGGAAGGCTTTCTTCAGCTTCTCTATGCTGGCCTGGTTCATCTTCGCAAGCTGCAGGCCGTTCTTTATGAGCCAGTCCGTGGTCATCACGCCGTAGCCTCCCCCGTCAGTGATTATCTGCACGCGGTTCCCTTTCGGGCAGGGCTCTGTGGACAGGACCCTGGCAAAGTCAAAAATCTGCTCGAGGTCACGGACCTGGATCACACCGGCCTGCTTGAATGCAGTGGAGTATATCTCGGCAGAGCCAGCGAGCGAGCCTGTGTGAGAAGCGACTGCTGCTGTGCCTTCAGAGGTGGTCCCGCCTTTCAGGACTATCACAGGCTTCTTGGAGGAGACCTTCTTCGCGATCTCGAAGAACTTCCTTCCCTCCTTCACTCCCTCAAAGTATGCGCATATCACATCCGTGTCCTTGTCCTCTGCAAGGTATTCCGTGAGGTCTGCCTCGTCCACGTCCACCGCGTTGCCGTAGGAGACGAACTTGGAAATCTTGTAGCCCTTCATGGCCATCCAGTCCAGGATCACGGAACCAAGGGCGCCGGACTGGGAGATAAAGGCGATTTTTCCTTTTCCAGGGCGCTCGAGCTTGTACCTGGGGAGGAAGAACGTGTCCACGTTTGAATAGGGGTCATAGAGGCCAAGGCAGTTCGGTCCTATCGCCCTGATGTGGTATTTTTTGAGAATGGATGCTATTTGATTTTCCAGATCCGCATTGCCTATCTCCTTGAAGCCGCCTGAGATTATTATCACGGCAGGGACCTTCTTCTTCCCGCATTCCTCAAGGGCCTGCGGGACTATCTGGGCGGGGATGGTTATCACGGCAAGGTCCACCTTATCCTCCGTTTGGAGGATGCTGGGATAGCACTTGTGGCCGAACAGTTCTTCTGCATTCGGGTTTATGGGGTAAATCTTCCCTGAGAACTTTCCTTCCACGAAGTTTCGGAAAATCACATGGCCTATCTTCTTGGGGTCACGGGAGGCTCCTATTATGGCAACGGATTTGGGCTTGAAAAAATAGTCGAGCTGGTTCATAGTATATTAGTTGATTTGATATTTAATATCGGTTCCAGGGTTCTCAGAAATATATTCCGGCAAAACAAAATATTAGTGATGAAGAGAAATCTCATTTCTGAACGCGCGAGCGAACTTCCAGTCCTCACTATAGGCAAGCTTCTCCACATAGCGGAGGAGGACAAGAGCATAATCTCCCTGGGGCCGGGGGAGCCGGACTTCACTGCTCCCAAGAACATAATCGCGGCTGCGAAAAGGGCCCTGGACAAAGGGTTCACTCACTATTCCCCCGCTGCCGGGAGGAAGGACCTGAAGGAGGCCATAATAAGGAAGCTCAGGAAGGACAACAGGATTCACGCAGGGCCTGAGAACATAGTGGTCACAACAGGCTCCACAGAGGCGATAATGCTTGCGCTCATGTGCACCATAGACCCCGGAGAAGGGGTTATGTATCCGGACCCGGGATTCCTTGCTTACAGGCCTTCCATAGAAGCCTTGAACGGGATGGCCCTGCCCATACCTTTGCACGAGGAGGATGGGTTCCAGATAGATGTGGAGAGGATGGAACGGCAAATTGTTCCGGAGAAGACGAATGTGCTCATCCTGAACTCGCCTTCAAATCCCACAGGAACGGTCTTCAGTAAAAAGGCCCTGGAGGAGGTCGCGGGCTTCGCGATGGAGTATGACCTGCTTATTATAGCGGATGAGGCGTATGAGAAGCTGGTTTATGGGGGCGCCAAACATATCTCCATAGGCTCCCTGAACGGGATGGAGGACCGCGTGCTCACGCTGCACTCTTTCTCAAAGACATATGCTATGCCGGGGTTCAGGCTGGGCTATGCTGTTGGAGAGGAGAAGCTGATAGCGGCCATGACGAAGATGCACTTGTTCACCTCCCTGTGCGCGCCCACGCTCTCGCAGGTGGCTGCCATAGAGGCTTTGAAGGGCCCGCAGACGGCTGTAAGGAAGATGGTGAGGGAGTATGACCGCCGAAGGAGGATGATAATCAGGCGCCTGAGTGAGATACAGGGTTTCAGGTGCACGGAGCCTAAAGGGGCTTTCTATGCATTCCCTAACATCTCGCACTACAAGATGAAATCCTACAAGTTCGCGGAATGGCTCCTCAAGAACGCGAAAGTCGCTGTCGTTCCCGGGACGGAGTTCGGGAGGATGGGAGAGTGGTTCATCCGCTGCTCATACGCCACGGAATACAAAAAAATCGGGAAGGCGATGGATAACATTGAGAGGGCGGTCAGGAGGCTGGGCTAAGAAAATGAACTCTTGTGTACTTTTCTATTCCTGTAACTTCTCCACCGTGGGCTTCCCTTATCGCGTCTCTAGAAAACCTGCGCATTTGTTTTGATGGTTTCATATTAACATCGCCTGTACCCGGAAGCCGCAGTACTGTGGGCAATTCAACTCTCATCTTGGTTTCTTCCATATTTACGTCATCGAAGGCTCTGAGATTGCGCCTTCCAACGAGTTTGAATGGGTTTGTTTCGCCTGCATACTCGCCCGTGGGTATGATTTTACTGTTTGGTATTGGCTCTCTTACAGTATAGAATGGCGGCCCCGTTCCTGAAAAAACAACGTTCACTGATACTCCTGTTTCTTTGTTTACGTATCTGTCTGCCACCCTTCTTCCCAGTTCTCTGCACCTGCCGTCATATTCATAACCCCGGGTTTTAATTTCCCTGTCCAGATTTTCTGACAGGGTTTCCTCTTCTTCCAACAATGAAGCGTCTAACTTTGCCGTTTTTCGCCGTTGCCCTATTACTCTTCGCGTGACTTTTCCTGCCCTTATCCAATCCAACATGGAAGGTGAATAACATTCTTCGATTGTTAGAAGCCTTTCATTTATTCCGAATATGTCGTCTACTTCTTTCTGAATTACGTAATAGGTTACCAATACATCACCCTCCAAAGCCGCTAGATGGCGATTGTCTGGCTGATAAACACCATCAACATAAATCCAATTCGAAACAAAGTTAAATGGTGAAAATACGTCGGATGGCTTCGGCTTTTCGCCCTTTATTATCATCGGATTTTTAGCTTTTACGTTGAAACGCATTCTTTCCTCAAATTCGCTTCTCATTGCGCTATTGTGGACGCAGTGAATGTATGACCTGATCGGTTTTCCGCCTTTTTTCAGAACCTGGGAAAAATCTTCACAATCGCTGCAATTTATTACAGTGACCTGTGGACTGCCGTATCTACCGAGTAAAACACTTCTGAATGTGTTTTCGTGATATAGTGGTCTTGTCTCGTCCGGCGCTCTTTTTGACTTGACCTTGGCACTCAGAACATTTCCCTCAAGCTTGAGTTCCTTTACGGCATCATGCGGCTCTGCGTCAAAAAGTATGTATGTTCTGTCTTTTTTCTTAACACACTCTCTGACGATGTCTGTAATGCTTGCAGGATCTTCTTTTAGCAGTTCTTCCGGCCATGGGAATTTTGGCTCATATGAGCGGCCGATTTCGTATTGATTTTTCTGCCATTTTTTGTATCTCGCTGTCCCTTCCAGTATTCTTCTTACTACCTCAGGTCTCCGCCTGAACGCATTGGCCATAACCTCTGTGCCTGGAGAAAAATAGAAATGATCTTTTCCGTCAACTAAAGTCAGACATAAATAACGTGGTATGATTTCCAAGGTCTCCAGATTGTTTCCCATATTCTCCCCGTTAATCCGAAGTTATTTAAGCGTGACCCTGCCAGAATCAGCGAATTTCGCCTTTCAGAAACCGGTCTAGTTCTGATTTTAAGACCTTCCAGCCTTTTCCAATCTTGGTTGCTTTAATCCTGCCGGTATAAACATAGTTGTTCAGATATGTGGGTCTTGATATTTTGAGGTAAACGCAAGCCTCCTCGGTTGTCAAAACCTCATCGCCTATACCACGGTATCGGGTTGTTGGCGCCGAGCCCTCGTGCCTGTATTTTTTAAGTGGGTTGTCTATCCCTCTTCTCCTGAACTCGCCGTCCAGGTCTGTGACATATGACAATCCCAATTGCACTAGATATTTCCTTGTCTCATCAAGATGTTCTGCCTTTTCAACGACGTTTACAAAATTTTCCGCCTTCTCCGAGAATTCCTTGTCGCTCATGCGCTTTTTGCCTTTCATGATGCCCGATTAATCCCAAGCTATTTAAGCGTGACCCTGTCAAATATTAAGCCGTGAGCGAATGGCGAAAAGATATTACAGGAACACGAAAATAAACGCGGTCAAGATATTCCGGGCGCTCAAGCAG
>DATEYJ010000033.1:0-6382 GCA_035256265.1 archaeon | reverse complement strand
ATTATCTATGCCGTAGGCCCCGGCTCCCAGGACATTGGTTCTGCCCTCCTCGGCCAGTGGTGGCCCACCGTAAATGAAGGAGTGACCTCCATATCCGAACCTATAGGGAAGATGTTCGGGACTCTTGGGAAGACATTCGGGGATGCGTTCCTGCTACTTACCAATCCTGTGGGATATGCTACACAGCTCATGAACGGCAGCTACAGCAATAATCCTGTTGGGGAGACCGGGGCATTCGGGATAGAACTAACGACCTTTGATGTGAGCCCGGTGTTCATAGCACAACCTTTCATGATAACAGCAAACATAAAGAATAATGGGGCGTACGATGCCCAGAATGTAGCAATGATCCTCTCATCAGGCTATTGGTCTCCTGAAAGGCGGATAGAGGTAGGTATCCAGAACATTCCTGGCATCACGCGTTTAAAGATCTCCCAGATAGGCTTAACTGACTTGAAAAGCTGTATCAATAGCGAAGATGAAAAGGATATCGCTTGCACCCATTATTACAATTCCGACAAAAAACCCGAAGACAGCGCTCCAATAAGCTTTTCCCGCCTGAACATATGGCAGACCGTCTTTTCCAGCAGCGGGATAACATGCGACATTTCCAGCAAATTCGAGCTAAGGAAGAAGTCCATCCCCATAAACGTCACGCTTTCCTACAAATACCAGTCTGACTCCAAGGTTCCTGTAGAGTTCATAAGCCAGGCCGAATGGGAGAGACTTGCCAGGCTGGACCAGCTGAACCAGAAGCTCACGCTCGTGAAGTCTGAGTACAGCAGCGCTCCTGTGAAGTTCCCCATAGGGACCCCCGGACTGAAGAACCCCATTCTCGAGACACAGGATTTCCACATAGCCCTCAATATTATGAGCGACCAGGCCGGAGGGAAGATTGAAAGCATAGAGAGCATAGTTCTCAATTATCCGAACGATTTTGAACTTGCTTCTGACAAATGCAGCCCCAACGGCACCGAAGGAAACGCCCAAAACGGAGGAAAAACGATCACTTGGACGAACATGAAATCAGGAGACCAGATATTCTTCTGTCATTTCCTGGCAGTCAAGGGCAAAATGGGCGGCAGTCCCACAAAAACTTACATAATCACGGCACATGCCAAATACAATTATCTAGTCTCGAAGGAGAAACTCGTGAAAGTGGAGTTCGGCAGCTGGTGCTGCACAAGTGACGACTGCGCAAAGCCCAACATCTGCCAACCTGAAAGCCTAACAGGAAAGGGCATATGCGTTCCGAGCACACAGCCGGCTACCACTGTTCCAGGAGAGTGAAAGCAAGCCGAATTAAGAGAATATAGAATTATATTGACTCCGCAAGTTACCACCAGGCGTTGAGAAGGAAATGATACGGATGTCTTCAATCGAGCCAATGTAACTATACTCCCGCCGCTAACCTAATCATATCCCTCAACCCTGGCGCGAGCCCGAGAATTAAAATGACTATTTTGAGAAAGTTCTTGAACTCCCCTTCCTCCGCGTACCTGTCTATTATGTAGAGGGAGGGCAGGAGGACCGCGAGCTTGAGGATGAAGAAGGTCCAGGGGCCTATGGCTTCTATGAAGAGCCTGGGAACGGGGTGCTGCTCGTAATAGCCGAAGAACATGACGGAGACGAAGGTGGCTGAGGAATCAAGCATGTGGACAGAGAGGAGGGAGGAGTTCACTCTCGAGAAGAGGGCAAGAATCTTATTCAAGGGGTTTCGCTCTACAGCCTTTGGAGAAGCGGTAGCTCGAAAGGCTGTAACGCCTTTCCTTTCCTTAAGGTAAGTGAGGCCGAAAAACGCTCCTGAGAAGGCTGCGGTTATCCCAAGGATGGCGCCTGCTCCCCAGGGGTTGGTGAAGGGGAGCATGATCACATTGAGCCCGCAGGCTATGATACCTATCACGAACATGGGCTTCCAGTAGGGGATTTTGCTTGACTTGGCGGTGAGCCTCTGTATCCCCAGGGAGAGTAGCAAAACCCCTAGGGCGAACAGGAAGGTGAAGATGTAGCTGCCCGGGGTTGGGAAAAGGGTTATAATCCAGGAGAACAGGCCTGCTAGCTGCTGCGGGAGAAAGAAGCTCACGTACGAGAGAGCATGCTGCTGGATTCCAGTCGTCTGGTAGACTATGTCTGTCATGAACCTCTGGGAGAAGCCTGAAGAAGAGGCCGAGCTCTCCGCAAGGCCGTAGAAAAGGTCCCTGAGCACGCGGGTGGAGGAGGCCCAGAATATGAATGGCAGGATTGCTATGGCAAAGTATCTGTCCACGCGGATTTTTAGGGGCTTGAGGAGGCGTGTGTAAACCAGGTAAGCTGACACGACCAGGATGACTCCCCAGAGCAGGGTGTTCACGGGGTTGAACCAGCCATTAAGAAGGATTGGATTCAGGAAGAACTCTGTGAAAAAATCGGCCATGGACTAAATAAGTAGTTTTGATTTATAAAATGGTCGTCCAAAAAGAGCATATGAAAAGGATGTTGTTGATTTCCTCGCTGGCATTCTTTATTTTGCTGATAGCCGGCGCCAGCGCAGCGGAAATCTCCCGGTATGAGATAGCCTTTGACATCCAGCCTTCCGGGGAGGTGAGGGAGAGCATGCACATAGCCTTTGCGCAGGAGGTTGGGGAATCCTATTTCACGTACATGTTCGCCGGGGACATGTCAGGCCTGAGGATAACGGACGGCCAGAAGGACATAGAATATGCAATGGAGAATGCGGGAGCGGAGAACAGGGTGAGGATACTTGTGCCGGCAGGCACAAGGGAGCTTTACATAAATTTCAGCACGAAGGACCTCGTGTTCTGGAACGGGAACATCCTGCAGTTCTTCACGAACTTCCGGCCTCCCGCGGGCCTTGCAGGGGCGGACATAACAGCTATCCTTCCGCAGGGATTCTCCCTTTACAGGGACATGTGCTCTCCCGAGAACCCGGCCAAAAGCACGGACGGGAGCAGGATTTACCTGAAATGGCAGCTGCAGAACCCGGGGGAGAACGTCCCCATATCCGCAAAAATGTACAATCCCTACCAGTCCGCGGACGTTCTCCTGCCTGCGGTAGTGATCGCCTTCGCGGCCAGTCTCATCTCGCTATTCTTCTGGAACAGGAAGAAGGCACAGAGCGCATTCCTGCGTGGGTTCACGGAGGATGAAGGGAGGGTGGTGCAGGTCCTGAAGTCCAGAAAGGTGTGCTACCAGAACAGGCTCGTGAGGGAGCTGGGGTTCTCCAAGGCCAAGATGAGCAGGATTACCCAGAAGCTCGAGAAGAGGGGCCTGATAGAGAAGGAGAAGGCCGGCAAGAACAAGAGGATAGAGTGGAAGGGATAGCAACTAATCGTTTCAGACAGTTTCACGCAATATTTTAGTATCCGAAACCATATTATTTCTCATAACGCGGATTGCGAAGTTCTGGAAAATCCGCGCTATACTAAAAAGGGTGATATGATTGAAAGAAAAGGCGATCTTAATATCAGTGGCGGCATTGCTTGTTCTGGCAATGCCGGTGCTTGCGGATAACCTGGGAGGCCAGGGCGTGTTCAAGCCCGAGATAAAGACCTTCGGGATCCTCGGGAAGGGCATAGCCTCACTGCCTTCTGACCCGCTCAACTTCAAGATAGTCAAGGCTGGCGTGGGTACCGTTAAGGTCTCTGTGCTTGACCAGCAGACAGAGCTCACGGTTGGCGTGCTTTTCCTGGACGACCAGAGATACGCGCTCAAGAACATCACGATAGCTAACGGGAGCGCCTCGGCAGACATCTACATAAATGACACGCAGCACGGCTCACTCAGCCTGACATCCGTGATAAAAGGAGATATGGAGATATGGGCAGGAACTCTCACAGTGGACGGGACCTCATACAACACGTACATCCTTGGGGGCTACAGGCCGATAAAGGCATCCGAGCTCAAGGAGAAGGTATCTGAATACTGCAGCGAGAACAGCACAGACAGCAACTGCGGAGGAAGGATACAGGACTTCTGCGAGAATAACCCCACGGACACGAGGTGCCTTGCCCTGTTCAAGGCGTTCTGCCTGAGGAAGAACAACATGGACGATTCCAGGTGCAGGGAGTTCATGGCAGGCTGGTGCAAGGACAAGAACGAGACAGATGACTGCAGGGCCTTTGCGATACAGTCATCGGGCGCATATTGCGCTGCCCACCCCGGAACAGGGATATGCAGGGTAATAGAGCAGAAAATCACGAATTTCACCACAGGGCAAACCAACTACTGCGCCGAGCATTCCGACACGGTAGGATGCAAAGCCTTCTGCAGGAAATACCCGGACAAATGCGCGGAAACAGAGGAAGACGATGAGCAGGCGTGCACAGACTCAGGGGGGACTGTAAGCAACGCAACATGCTGCACCTCAGCCAGCGATTTCCCCAACACATGCCTGATAGGAGCGTGCGGATGCTCTCCTGAAAACAGCCATGAAGTGAAGACATGCGACTGCGGGACAGGCAAATGCTTTAACAGGCATTCGTGCGTGAACCAGGAGCAGGAACAAGAACTGAACAACCAGACAGGAGGCGAGAACCAGGAAGAAAACCAGAATCAGAATAACAATGAAAGCCAGGGAGGTCAGTAAATGAGCAAAGTCTTGGCAATATTGGCAGTAGCAGCTGTTCTGGCAGTGGTTTTAATAAGCGGGTGCACCCAGCAGCCTGCAGGCGATGGCGGTGTCATAACCGGAGGAGCAGTGAGCAAGGCCGCGGAGAGCGCCGCCCAGTCAGCGATAGAGCAGGAAATGGAGCAGGCCATTGCCAACATAAGCACGGAAGACATAGAGAATGCCCTATTGAACCAATAGAGGGAAAGTGGCGAAGCCGCTTTCTTTCCAGAATCCAGTAGGGCATTCTTTCCTTTCTTTTTATTTTTTGACGAACCCCAGAGGAAGTTATTTAACCTTTGAGGGATATGATAAAGCATGAAAAAATACGCGGCTTCTGGTGGGAAGCTATCCCTCGGGGGCTATCCTGCTGTGGATTCCCTGGACAATCCGCATTCTGACAAAGGCGACCTTATCTATGTGGGAGAAAGGAATTACGACGACCCTCTCGTGAAAGACGCGTTGGAGGGAGTGCACAAGCACAGGACAGATGGCTCCCTCACGGCCAAGAGGGCATCCAAATACGTCAGGAGAATAATCCGCGCCCTCAATAAGGAGCTTGTCAGGCAGGGTGGGGTGAAGCTGAGGTACAGGGACCTTGATATAGGCGAAATGGAAGACAAGGAAACCGAAATGAGGGATTCCAGAGGCCGCCTGCTTGGATATGTCCTCGGATATTACAATACCGGGAGCAAGAAGCTCAGGCTCAATCCCTACCTCACGGAGGAGCAGCTCAGGAAGGTCACGGCCCATGAGATATTCCACTATGCCCAGGACAAGCTGGGGATAATAGGGAAATATGTGGAGAAATATGGGCCGTTCGCCAGGCCTGTGATAGAGAGCCAGACAGATGATATGGTAAAAAGGCTGCTGCCTGAGATATCAGACGGGACAGAGCCGCTGCCAGGCAATTACCAGGCTTTCCTGAACTAATAGGTGTTAAAGCCTGCGTTATTTCTGAAGAGTGACACTATCTTTTTATTTTCGCTCTACCATATAATACGCAGGCAGAGCGTGTTTACCTAGGTTTACCTACACAATTGGTAATAGTTGGAAGATGTCAAGAGACACCTTCTCCGTCAAGTCACATGCCTCATATTGTTGCAAGGCGAAAGCATGACCATGGACATGATAATAAGGAAGAAGGCCCTCAAGATACAGGAGCGGCTGGGCATGAACATAGGGATAGCCTACGGGATAAACAGGATCCCGGTGGTGAAGACCACTGAGCAGGCCATGACCGCGCTGAAGGAGCTTTACAGGATAGGGATAAGGGCCTTCCTCCTCCCCAAGGAGCTCTTCTCCGGGATACTCACGACAACGGACCTTTACAAGAACTACTACGGGGAGCTGCTCAAGATAAAGGACCTGGCCAAGAAGTTCAACATAGAGCTGGCCATACACCACCCGAGCCTGGGGGACCAGCCGGACGAGGAACTGAAGACATTCTGCAACATCTCGTCCATAATGGACTGCAGGTCCTTCATAATCCACCCCACCTTCTACTCCAGGATGCCTCACGAACAGGCCCTCAAGCTCGCAGTCTACAAGATAAACGAGATAACCACGAGCCTCCGGGTGAAGGCAAAGATAGGCATAGAGACGACTGGAAGGAGCGAGCATGTGGGAAGCCTGGAGGATGTGATAGACATAGTAAAGAGGACGCACGGGACCGAGCCTGTGATAAACTGGGCTCACGTGCATGCCAGAGGATACGGGGCCCTGAGGACGGAGAGCGATTACATGCGCATAATCTCCAAGCTCAAGAACGAGATA
>DATEYJ010000032.1:0-2619 GCA_035256265.1 archaeon | reverse complement strand
CCTGCTGTAGGGCAGCATGCCCCTGATTATCCTCCTAAGCATGCGGTCAGGCAGCCTCGGGTAGAAGGGCCCGTGGTAAGGGCTCCCCCTGTCCACCATCCCGTAGTACCTCTTTATCACGAAGGTGGGGTTCCCCGTTATTATGGCCTTCTCCGCGTTCACCACGATAACAGCCTTCCCCTTGAGGGCTTCCCTGGCAGCCCTTGAGGCAAGCCTTCCCGCGGCCTGGTTCTCTGCATCAAAGAAAATCCTGTCCATACGCTTCGCCTTATGACATTTCATCCTTATGACTTAAACGGAGAAGGTGCTTCGCACCTTCAGGCTATCAACCCATTATCCTTATCTTGGAGGGCTCCTCTCCGGAGACATCCTCTATGGCCAGGCACTTCCCGCCTGCCTTCTCTATCTTCTTCCTCGCCTCTGCGGAGAACCTGACAGCTGCGACCGTGAGCCTCTTTTTAATCTGGCCATCCCCGAGCACGATTCCCGGAACCACTATGGTATCATTCTCTTCCGCGAACCTCTCGAGCCTGGAAAGATCGACTTCGTACCTCCTGCTCCTGGGCCTGTTCAGGCCTTTTGCGACGGCCTTCCATATCGGCTTCTCCACCCCGGCCTTGTTCAGGCTCTCTATCTCCTTCCTCAGCAGGGGATTCTTCTCTCGCAGCTTCATGCTATCGGTCCTTCTTATATAGTTAACCAAATTATGGTTACTCTTGTCATTTCCTATATTTAAAGTTTAAATATGCGGAGGGCCGGATTCCCGCACAGTTAGCCGTTTTATCGGTTAATTGTGTTTACCTTTTGGGTAAGGCCTAGCCTTTTGTGGAAGCGGAAGCTCCTGGAAAAGGCTTGGCTTTCGAACCGACGAAGGCACTAAGCCACAGGATGTCGCATTGGTTGGAAGGTCACGTTGTTACCTTCAGCAGACCGAAGGTGTCCTTAACGCCTTCCATCCAGGCTTGAGTCCTGCGCGTTTGTCCACTTCGCTACCTCCGCATTGCTATAAAAGTATATAGAAAGGCGTTATAAAGGATTGGTTCGGCTGGAAAAGGAAGTCAGAATCTAGCCAGAAATAGTCCTCAGCTCGTCCCGTATCTTGGATATCTGGTCATACACACCTTTTATGTAATCGTCCATGTGCTCCGGGACCTCGCCCTCTATCTGGCCCTCGTCGCCGCCAGAAAGCCTTATCAGCTTGGTATCAAGCATGGCTATTATGGAATTGAAATCATCCAGGGCTTTCTGCGTTATCTCTATGCCGGTCCTGAGCTCCTTCTCTATGTCGTTCAAGGCGTCCATGGCATCCCTCAGGCTGAGGGAATAGGATTTCAGCCTCTGCAGGTTCTGTATTATCTCCTTGTACTTGTCTATCTTGATGAAAAGCGGAGGATAGGGGCCTTCGGAACGGGACTCGTCCTCAAAGGAGAATGAGGTAGGCACGATAGAAGGCGGCGGAGAAGCAGGCCTCCTGGGAGGTGCGGGTGCTGGCGGCATCAGAGGTGCGGGAGGTCCGTTCTGGGGCTTTTTCTCCTCAGGCATATGTCATATTATTGGTTCTTGATTCTTATAAATTAGTTTAAGCCGCCGGGAATTGAAAGCGATTCCTTGCCTGAATCCATGCGTAGGGCGGGGATCGAACCCGCATTGCCACCTTGGCAAGGTGGCGTCCTACCATTAGACTACCCACGCAATTCTGGACAGAAGGCGTCAGCGGATGCCTTCCAGCCACAAAGCCTTTTTTTCTCAAAAAGGCTTTGGAATCCAAAAAACCTTACCTGAACTATGTAATCGGTGCATATAAAAATAATGCTATCCAGAATGCATTGTAATCCAGAGGCTATTCCTTTTCCGATTTGACCTTCTTCAGGTTCACTCCCCTGCAGTTCGGGCACAATCTTGTGGCAGGCTCCATGAATATGGGCTTGCCCTGCCATCCGCACTTCTCGCACTTGAATTTTGCCATATTCATCAACTCTAAGATTATTGACCGTCTAGATTTAAACCCATCTGCCTCATCATGCGTCCGAGAGGACCTCTCTTGAGGCCCTTGCCGCCCTTGGCCATCTTCATGAACTTCTGCACCTGCTTGTAGTATTTCATGAGTTCGCGCACGTCCTGCTCTTTCGCGCCGGAGCCTCTCGCTATCCTGACTATGCGCGAGTGCTTTATGAGCTCAGGGTCCTGTTTCTCCGCAAGGGTCATGGAGGCCATTATGTGGCGCCACCTCTTCATCTTCTCCTGCTGCACGTCAAGCATGTCCTTTGGGATTTTCATGCCTGAGATACCGGGTATCATCTCGGCTATCTTGGTGAGCGGCCCCATCTTCTGCATGGCGGATATCTGCTCCATGAACTCGTTCAGGCTGAACTTCCCCTCCACCATCTTCCTCGCGGACTCCTCATCCACTCCTATCTCCTTGGCTTTCTCCAGGAGCCCTTGAAGGTCCCCGTAGCCTATGAGCCTTGAGACGAACCTCTGCGGGTCATACGCCTCCAGGTCTTCCGCCTTCTCCCCCACGCCTATGAACTTGACCTTCGCCCCTGAGGTTGCGGATGCGGCCAGGGCACCTCCTCCTTTTGCCGTGCCGTCAAGCTTGCTCACTAGGACTCCTGTTAT
>DATEYJ010000031.1:0-3484 GCA_035256265.1 archaeon | reverse complement strand
CGAGGGTCTTGTACTTCACGGCGGCGTCCCTCTCTTTTTGCAGCTTGTCAAGTATGCTGAACTTCTCCTGCAGGAGCAGCTCGGCCTCCCTCACCTTTTCTCCTATCTTCCCCAGCTCCTGGAGCGCTTTCGCCTTCTTCTCATCATATTCCTTTATGCCTGAGATCTCGTCTATTATCTCCCTCCTTTCGAGAGGGTCCATCTCCACCACCTGCGTGACATCGCCCTGCTGGATTATGTTGTGGCCGTTCGCATGGATTCCTGCCTGCGAGAACACGTCGAGTATCTCCTGCCTCGTGGCTATCTTCCCGTTGAGCCGGTAAGTGCTCACGCCCTTGGTGTTGAGCCTCCTGCTTATGGAGACGCTGCTCTCCTTGAAGGGCAGGACATGGTCTGAGTTGTCAAAATAGAGAGTCACTTTCGCGAATTCTGAGGCCCCTTTGCTCTTGCTCCCATGGAAGACAAGCTCCTGGGATCTCTTGGCGCGCATGACCCTGGAGGAGGCCTTGCCTATCACGAAGGATATCGAATCTCCAATGTTCGATTTCCCGCCCCCGTTTGGGCCTGTTATGACAGAGAAGCCGGTAGGGAAGCTTATGGAAACGTTGCGCTTGAAGGACTTGAAGCCCTGTATGACCATCTTTTCGAGCCGGACCATATAGTAATTATATATGAGCAAACTGTTTTAAATCTGAATACTTTCCTGTGGTTCTTGACGTTCAGGGCATAGAAAGGCTTTTATCCTTATCCGGTCTAATACCCTCGTTGTTGGGCCGACAGTCAAAAACGACAGGCGGCTGACAATTCAAAACCGGAGGTGGTCTTATGGCAAGGAGACCCACCAGCGACATCCTGACGGACGATGTCATATACAGGAAGAGAAGGGATCTGCCTCCGGATGGCTGGAAGGAAGCTGCTTCTGCATAAGCTTCCAAAAGCAGCTTCAATCGAAGGGGAGGGGCCTAATCCAGCCCCCTTTTTATTTCTTTCCACCAATTCTATTCAACTTCCTCATGGAGGGGCTAAAGATAAAAGGAGATGGCTATGGCACCCATAACATTTTCAGATAAAAATTTGGATTTTGACTTATGTGAAGCAATGCTAAAAACACTAAAAACACTAAAAACACTAAAAACAACCGCGTCCTACCTTAACAATGAACAGATGGAACTTTATAGAGAAGCTATTGTGGAAAATTTTCATCCATCTTACTTTGCAGGAAAGCTTGATCCAGAGGTTGCTGCAAACAGGATTCATGAAATCATGAATGAAATGCCTGGACAGAGTGATGCCGACACAAATTTCCCTTACCTATCTCTGGCGATTCTGGAGCAAAAACTCAGATTAAAACACGCGGAAAAGACAGGCTCAGAAAAACAAATAAATTCAATCAGAGATACTTTGAACCATTACACAAAAATGCTAAAATATGACAATCTCGCTGACTAAAACCTCTCCACAACCTCTTCCTTCCTGGTTTTCGCCAGCTCGAAGTCCTGGCTGAGCCTTACCGCTTTCTCAGGAACAGGGCAGACCTCCTGGCACTTCGCGCAGAATATGCACCTGTTCAGGTCCGCTGTGTAAGTCTTCTTATCCTTGTCTATCTTGATAACGTTATTTGGGCACGCGATCTGGCACTGCAGGCAGAATATGCACTTGTTCCTGTCCCACACAAGCCTTCCGTGGAAGCGCGGGGCGAGCTCCGGCCTTTGCTTGGGATACCTTATCGTGAAGGGTTTGGAGAGCATCCTTTTCAAGCCTTCTGAAAGCACAGCCATTTTTCACACCCAAATCCCGAACACAACCCTCACCAGGTCTATCAAGGCCAGTGGCGCTATCCCCAGCCACAGAAGCCTGAACGCCTGGTCAATCCTGAGCCTCGCGAAAACATTCTTCGCGATTACGATTGCTATCACAAGCCCGAGGGATTTCACGAAGAACCATTCTATAGGGCCCCCGCCCAGGAACATGACCGCTCCCAGGGAGACCAGCACCCAGAACTTCACTGCATGCGCGAGCGAGAACATCGCAAGCCTCGGACCCGAATACTCGGCAAGCGGCCCTCCCACTATCTCCTGCTCCGCCTCAGGCACGTGAAAAGGCGGGAGGGAGAGCGCAGCCATGGAGGAAACGATAAATGCGAGAAAAGCAAGCGGAAGCTGCCAGGCCAGGAAAGGAGAGACTATGAGCCCTGTGAGAATCCCCACAGTGAGCAGGGAGACTATGAAAGGGAATTCATAGGCGAACAGCTGCGTGATTTCCCTGATGGAGCCCACGGAACCGTAAGCAGAGCCTGAGGCCCAGCCTGCCATCGCCAGGCAAAGCGTGTAAATAACCAGGAGATAAATCACTATGAGCAGATTCCCCTGGAAGGCCGCGGGAGACAAACCAGCCACTGGTATGAACGGTATCGCAGCGAGCACGGAGGCGAATGCGAGCACAGGGCACAGGGTCATGACAAAGCCCACCCCGTTCCTTGGGGTTATGTTCTCCTTGGACATGAGCTTCATGAAGTCAAAGAAAGGCTGGAACAGGGGCGGACCCACCCTGTTCTGGAACCTTGCAGATATCTTCCTGGCAAGCCCCTCATAAAGCAGGCCGAAAAAGCCCGCAGCCAAAAGGCCCGGGAAAACAAATAGGTAGAATATCTCGCTCAGCATTTCAATCCCTTAATTTTTTTACTATCGCGTCCATTTTTGATTCCACTGATTTCCTGTCTGAAATCTTTCCTGAATGTGCTTTCACAGTCAGGATTCCTGCGACTTTCAGGCCGTTGGAATCGCACATGACTTTAAACGCAGGAACGGCCTTCTCCGCGCTTTCTTCCCCAACAGTTATTATCACGGCCTTCTTTCCCTTGAGCTTCTTGCTCATGTAGTAGGGAACAGTCCTGTCTATCAGTACCTTCATCATCCCCGAGACATTGTCATAGTAGGAAGGCGAACCGAAGACTATCACGTCCGCGGATTCCATCTTCCTGTATAACTCCCGCATGTCATCCTTCATCTCGCAGGTGCCTTTCGTGTCGCATTTGAGGCAGCCATCGCAGTGTAGGATTCTCCTTTCTCTGAGCAGGATTATGTCCCCTCCCCCGAGTTTTGTCACCATCTCGTTCACAAGATTATCAGTGCTGCCATTCTTCACAGGGCTTCCCGAAATTCCTAGAACTTTAATAATACTCATGCTCTCTCCCGAACATATGGTCCAGCTCATGATGGTCCACGGTCCGCACCTTCCCTGTATTCACGTCAAGTATGGTAATCCTGTCGCAGCACGCTATGCAGGGGTCCAGGGTCGCGACAGTTATGGGGGCGTCCGCGACCTGAGTCCCTTCGAGTATCTTCCCTATGCAGCTGAAGTTCGCATAGGTGGGCGTGCGTATCTTCACCCTTTCGGGAGTGAGACCGTTCGCCTTTATGTAATAGATTAATTCTCCTCTCGGGGCCTCTATCCGCGAAGTGGACTCCTTCCCCTTTTCCACATT
>DATEYJ010000030.1:0-3359 GCA_035256265.1 archaeon | reverse complement strand
ATCTCATCTTGAGCTTGCCTTCCCCAAGTATCTCTTTCGCCACCTTGTCCAGGCTGAGGACCTCTGTCATGAGGCTGGAGCCCAGGATGTTGTCCACGAAATCGTAAAGGTCCACGTGCACGCGGCCCGTGAGCTGGGCCGAGCTCACGCGCATGCGCTTCTTGAATACCAGGTGCTTCCTGTCCCTTCCCAGGTGGAAGTGGACCTTGTGGGACTCAGCCCTTTCCGCAAGCCTCAGGAAGTCGTACCTGTCCGAGTTGTAGCCTGCTATTATGTCAGGGTTCCGCTCCCGGACTATCTCCATGAACCTCTCGAGAAGGGCCTTCTCGTCTGGCACGACTTCCACGTGGGGGTGGCTCACCTTCTTGTAGGTGAGGGCCCTGGAGAGGCCGGAATTGTCCCTGAAGGAGGCCATTATTATCCGCTCTTCCCCTTTCTCTTCCGCCATCTCCAGGTCGAATGCAAGGACCCTGAGAGGTGGAGCTGGGTGCGGAGTCCCGTTTCCAGAAAGGGGTTTTATGTCGGAAGCGTCCATGGCCTCGTCAGCAAGCACCTCAGGGGTCATGGGATTCCCATGGATCTCTATCCAGTCCATGGGGAAGAGGCGGCGATCTATCAGGAACTTCCTGTAGTAGGTGATGCCGTATTCATACTCGTCCTTTACGTCCTTCCATTCCTTGAGGAGGTCGCGGAGCTTGGGGATGTCCGTGGGGTTGCCAGCATATATCCTGAGGACTTTCAGGGGCAGGCCCAGGTATCTCTTTTCCGTGAGCTCCACCTTCGTGGGCCTCCTGCCCTCCGCCTCCAGGCTCCTTATCCTGTCGGTCAGCTCTTCCATATCGGCCTTGCTGTGATTCCTGGGCTCCACGTAGAAGTAGGGTTCGTACTTGCGGTAGTAAGCCACGAGGTTCTTGCCACTGGGTAATTTGCACCAGAGCCTGAGCACGGGCTTCCCGTTCTCCAGGAGGTGGTCCACATCAAGGAGGAAGGCTCTCACGCCGGAATTCTTGGAATTCCGCTTTCCAGAATCTTTCATGTCAGAGTGTTGGTTTTAAGGTTAAAAAGGGTTTTCTGCTCTACCGCTCTTTGCAGAAGGCGGAAGCCTCTAAAGAGCGGTATTTTGGTTAAAAAGCTAGTTCAGGTGTATTCTGCCCCTAGGCGCGCCTTTTGGGGATGCCTGCGCTTGTATGACGGGTTCCGTGGAGCCTTTTCCCCGCCTCCCCCACGGCTATGTATCCCGCGTCGAAGACTATCATGCCCAGGAAGATTATCCACCAGCCTGTCAGGGCCGAGACGAGGAACCCGAATATGTTGGACGTTGGCCTGTATTCCATCACGCGCCTGAAACGCCCCTTTATCCTTCCTTTGTCTGAGAAGTCGTTGCCTACCTCGTCAATGATCCCCGTGGCGGTGAATAGCGCGAGGAGGACGACATTTATGGGAGGGAATCCCCATATCCCGAGCATGAAGAGCATGGCTGCTATGCCTACTATATGGGGCTGCTTGTCTATCTTCTCCATCAGCAGGACGGCTATCACCGCGGCAAGTATTATGGAAGCGAGCAGGGGCTCTGCCGCAAGGACGTATGCAGCAAGGAAGCCGTAGAACATGCCCACGGCATAGGAGAGGGTTTTCCTGACCTTCAGCCCGTCGTCCGCTATGAGGTCAGCGAGCTTGGTCAGCACCCCTATGGCGAATACCAAGGATAGTATAAAATACATGAGGAAACCTTTCTATTATTTTGGCCGGCGGGTATAAAAGTGCCGCCGATTGTGTTTTGAAGGGATTTTCGCTCGATTTGAGACTGAAGGCGTCGACTTGTCTGAAGGCGACTGTTGTCGCCTTCTCTCTTTCGGACGCCTTCTTGCCATCGTCGGCGGAAGCCTCGAAAAGGCTGTATGTTAATCCCTCTTCTGCATGGCATCCACCACCCTGCGGATGGCGAGCATGTAGGCGGCTGTGCGCATGGGGACCTTGTACTGCTCCATTATCTTGACCACAGCCTTGAAGGCCCTTGTCATGATGATGTCCATCCTGTCGTTCACGTCCTTCTCTGTCCAGAAGTAGGACTGGAGGTCCTGCACCCATTCGAAGTAGGAGACTGTCACGCCGCCTGCGTTCGCGAGCACGTCAGGGATCATCACGATCCCCTTCCTGACCAGGGTCTTCTCCGCGTCAGGGGTGATGGGACCGTTGGCGCCTTCAAGAATGAACCTGGCCCTTATCCTGTCCGCGTTCTCCTTTGTTATCTGGTTCTCAAGAGCGCATGGCAGAAGAAGGTCGCATTTGAGCTCAAGAAGCTGGGTGTTCGTGATGGTCTTTGCGCCCTTCAGGCCGACCACGGAGCCTGTCTTGGCCTTGTGGGCCTCTGCCTCATGGGGGTTTATGCCGTTCTCGCTGTATACTCCTCCCTGGGAATCGCTCACGGCTATTATCTTCACGCCCATCTCATGGAGCCTTTGGGATACGACGCTTCCAAGGTTTCCGTACCCTTGGACAACCGCTGTTGTCTTTCCGGGATCCATCCTGTAGTATCTCATGGTCTCCCTAGCTATGAAGGAGAGGCCGCAGCCGGTCGCGCACTCCCTGCCAAGGGAGCCTCCAAGCGAAGGGGGCTTGCCTGTGACCACGCTGAAGACATTGTGGGCCTTGCCCCTGCTGTACTCGTCCATTATCCAGGCCATGGTCTGGGCATCCGTGTACACATCAGGCGCGGGTATGTCCTTCATGGGGCCTATGAAGTCGCCCAAGGCCCTTATGTAGGCGCGGGTCATGTCCTCGAGCTCTATGCGGGACATCCTCTTGGGGTCGCAGATTATGCCGCCTTTCGCCCCTCCGAAAGGTATATCTACCACAGCGCACTTCCAGGTCATCCACATGGAGAGGGCCTTCATCTCGTCCATGCTCACATTTGGGTGGTATCTTATCCCGCCCTTGTAGGGGCCTCTCGAATCATTGTGGTGGGCCCTGTAGCCCTTGAACACCTTCAGGCCCTTGTCCGTGTGGACGGAGAATGTGACCTCCAGGACCTCCTTCGGTTCTTTGAGCAGCTCGTACCATTCCCTGTCAAGCTTCATCCTGTCAAAGGCCTCCTTAAGCTGGAGCTGCGCATTAAGGAACGGATTATCATGATTTGATTTGCCGTCAGACTTCTGGTTTGAAGGCGTCGCTGGCTTGAAGGTGACTCTTGTCACCTTCTGTTTCTGTCCCGCCTTCTTTCTAGCTGTTCTGGCTGGTTTCTTGGATTTGACCATTTTTTCACACTCTCCTCATTTGCTTTTGAGATATTTGAAGATGGAATTCGCGGCCACGGCCCCTTCCGCTGCCGCTGTTATTATCTGTTTAAAACCATTGCAGGC
>DATEYJ010000029.1:0-4191 GCA_035256265.1 archaeon | reverse complement strand
GGATATCCTTATGCTCCTGAAGTCCCTTAGGAAACCTTCTCTCAAGAACCCGGACTTCAGGCTCCTGTTCTATGTTATCCTGGGGACCATACCCACCGCGATAATAGGGCTGGCCTTTCTGGAGTTCTTCGAATCCCTCTTCTTGAGCACGAAGGCCGTGGGCCTGGGACTTCTCATAACAGGGGTTCTGCTCCTGCTCTCCAGATACGGAAAGAGTGGGAGGAATCTGGATGGAAAGAGGTCCCTGCTCGTGGGAATCTTCCAGGGGATTTCCATAGCGCCTGGAATATCCCGGAGCGGAGCCACCATATCAGGGGGCCTGCTGTCCGGCGTGAAGAGGGAGGAAGTCTTCAGGTTCTCTTTCATTCTTTCCATACCGGCGATTCTTGGGGCCAGCCTGCTGGAGGTGGGGGATATCTCATCATCTGAGATAGGGATTCTTGCCCTTGCGGGAGCGGCTGTGGCCGCTGTTTCAGGCTATTTTGCGATAAGGATAGTCCAGAAGGCTCTCCTCTCCCACAGGTTCCACCTTTTCGCGGCCTACTGCTTTGCGCTTGGCGCCATCGTTCTTCTGTTTGTCTGATTCATGAAGGCCTCATCCTGAGGATATAAGACCCCGCGCCCAATCTTTATTTATGAGAGGACAGTTCTTCCCCTACAAGGACGAGAACCCCTCAAGGAGCTTTCCCATAGTCACCACATCCCTCATAATCGTGAACGTGGCTGTCTTCGCCTGGAGCCTTCTCGATTTCGAGAACGTGGTTTTCACGTACGGGTTCACCCCTGTCCACTTCTCCTTCTTCACAATAATCACCTCCATGTTCCTGCATGGAGGGCTGGGCCACATATTCGGGAACATGTGGTATTTCTGGCTCTTCGGGGATAATGTGGAGGATAGGTTCGGGAAGGTCAAGTTCCTGATATTCTACCTGGCCGCCGGGGTGTTCGCGGCCTTCGTGCACTTCCTTTCAGGCCCTGCCTCGGACATCCCTGCCATAGGGGCCTCGGGAGCGATATCCGGGGTCTTGGGAGCGTATGCAGCCCTCTTTCCGAAAGTGAAGGTGAAGACCATAGGGCCTTTCTACCAGACATTCGAGCTTCCCGCTTATGTGCTCATGGGCCTGTGGTTCGGCCTGCAGCTCTTCTCAGGGGCGCTGGAAATCCTGGGAGGGCTTGGAGGCGGAGGCATAGCCTTCTTCGCCCACATAGGAGGCTTCGTGTTCGGGTACATGATAGGCCTGGCATACAACAAGATGCTGTGGGGGAGGCTGCAGAGCAAATAGGTTATTTGTTCCAGAGCAATATGCTCTCCCTGGCTATCCCGACTTTTTCAACCCTGTTCCTGGTGCACCATCTCTTGTTCAGGACCAGGATTTTGTCCACATGGAAGCCCACACTCTCGGCCATTCTCGAAAGCAGGATATCCGAGTCCACCACTCCTGTGGGGAAGCAGCCGTTCCCTATCACAATCCCCAGCTTCGCACCCTTCCTGCATACCCTGTGCATTTCCTCTACGGCCTGGAACATGTCCACGAGGTATGGAATGGCTTCCGCGGGAAGGGCTTTGACGGTCTCGTAGTCAAGTATGCCCTCGAGCCTCGCCATGTCCTTCTCCAGCTTGCTGAGGGAGAGGCCTATGTACGTCCGGACCGCAGGCTTCTCTTCCAGGAAGTCCAAAAAGAGCGAGCGCTCTATCTCGTAAATCTTCGTGTACTCTATCTTGTTGAGGTAGGGAGGGGATGTTATCACCGCGTCCACGCTTTCGCTTTCTATTGGAAGGGAGCGGGCGTCCCCGAAGGACGCGTGGGCTTCTCCGGCATTTTCGGGCTTGAAGTTGGCTGGAAAGCGTCTGCTGACGCTTTCTTTCCAGGAATCTAAGTCCCTGAGCATGCGGAACAGCTGCCTTCTGAGCATGTCTCTCATGGGAGCTACAGGCTTCTTCCTCACTTTCACGACGGCGCCGTCCTTGTAGGCGTAGCTGCACTTTATGGCCACGCTCATGAGGCCCAGGAGAAGGAAATCCCTCACAGCCCTGTCCCTATTCTCGAGTATGAGGTTGCGGAAGAAGAGGGCGTCCTCCAGGCTCCTGGGATGGAAGAAACGCCTCGCAAACCCGGATTGCGGGACCTTGGGCAGCCGGAACTTGGCCTTTATAAGGTTCTTTATCTCGCTCCTTAGAATCTCGGTATCGTAATCCCTGACCTTGACCTTCGCGGCGAACACCGCCACGGGATGCACGTCAAAGCCCAGTGAATCCAGGCCGAGCTGTCTGCAGGCCAGGAGCGTGGTCCCCACACCGCAGAAGGGGTCCAGCACGGTCATTCCCTTTTTCAGGGAAAACATCTCTGCCAGCCTGAAAACCAGCTCCTTCGCGAAGCCCTCCTTGTAATAGAACCAGTTGTATACGGGTTCGTCCTTGTTCGGGACGAACGTGGCTAGCGGGCCCCACTCGGGCTTTTCCTCGAGCTTGAAGTCCATAATGACCATTTGTAAGTCACGCCCAAGGGGCTTCGAAGAAAATGTCCTTTACGTCGTGGTATTTTTTGAATGTTTCGGTGTTTATTTCTTCTCCCAATATTATAAGTCTCAGGTATTTTCCTTTTTCGTCTTCGCGCCAGCCCCCGTAGTTTACCCCTTTGAGAGAATATATGCAATCAAGCGTGCTGGGGTCGAAATCTTCCTTTAGGCGAACCCTCGCTACCCTAGCAGGCGCTGTTTCTGGCATAATCTAAATTGAGAGCGAATCTTTATAAAACAGCATTCACCCAAAGGAAACGGGAGATGGGCATATTTTAACCGCCCGGGATAAATAATATAACATGCCCCTGGATTTCCTCACGATTTTAGTTTCGATGTTCGTGATAATAGACCCGCTCATAGCCATACCCACCTTCCTGGCGCTTTTCGGGAAGTGCGACAGGGCCAAGCAGAAGAAGGCAGCCATGGAGGCGAGCGTGGCCGCCCTGCTACTTCTCGTGGCCTTTGCACTGTTCGGAACCGCGCTTCTGGAGAGGATGAGCATATCCCTTCCCGCCTTCATGATAGCGGGTGGGATTCTCCTCCTCTACCTCTCCTTCGAGTTCATAAGGGGGGAGCTTCCCAAGACAAGGACCGTGGAAAGGGATCCTGCTGACGTGATAGTTCCCGTGGCCACTCCCCTCCTTGCGGGACCGGGAGCGATAACGACTTCCATATACTTCACCCACACTTATGGGGCGGAGGAAACCCTGGCGGCCATATTCTTCGTGTGCTTCTTCTGCTTCTTCTTCCTCTACTACAGCACGCGCATACTCAGGCTGATAGGGAATAACGGACTGAAGATATTCACCAGGATAATGGGCATACTCACGGCAGCAATCGCGATAAGCCTGATAGAGAAGGCCCTGGTGGCGTGGGGAGTGCTGGCTTTATAGACCCAGACTTGAACAAGCGATGGATTATCAAAATAAACCGAATAAAAAAAGGAAGGGATCGGAAATCCCTTTACGCGACCGCCGCGGTCTGCGGAGTGATTATGAGCCACTCCTCCTCCACGAGCGAGAGGTTCGAGCCTGATTCCGCGCAGGCCCTGTTTATCTTGGTCACGGCCTGCTTGAGCTCGTCCATGTTCGTCTGCTTCATGGTCTTCAGGCCCACGAAGACCACATTCCTGGCCTTTATGCTCTTCACTACCTTGTCGGTCTCGGAGAACCTCTGGAGGTTGGCGACGACTATCTTCGCCGCCTTCGGGGACTGCCTCTCCAGCCCCAGCTCGACATACTCCTCCCCGTTCGCTGACTTTGACTTTAACTTTAACTTGTCGCTTAATGCCATCTCAAACACCCCATCTTTCTTTAAACCCGCCGCTTTGGCAGAAGCCGGGGGAACCCTTATCGGAGAGACTCCAATATGAGTAAAGACCTTCTCGGAGCCGTTAGGCCCGAAATGCTTTGCGGAGATCCTTATTTTTCTTCTATTATTTAGTCCGAGCGCGCATTTAATCTTAACCCCGTAGGGGTAGCGGAACGCGTTCGTCACCGCGTGTTCTATCCCCTTCGCTGGCCCTACGGCCACTGTCTCCCAGAACACGTACCTGACCGGGAGGCTCTCTTTCATCTCCACCTCGGATATCTTCGGGAGGAAGGCAAGGGAGGAGAACCTGAGGATGAGGGATATCAGGAACACGGCCTGCAGGGCCGTGAGTCCCATGAA
>DATEYJ010000028.1:0-17271 GCA_035256265.1 archaeon | reverse complement strand
ATGGCCTCCAAGAAGCAGAAGCCGGACGGCCTCACGCTTGTGAAGGACTCAGAAGTGAAGAGATTCTTCGAAAAGATTCCGGCTTCCAAGCTCTTCGGAGTGGGGCCGAGGACCGCGGATATTTTCGAGGAGTTGGGGATAAAGACGTCCAGGGAGCTGGCACAGTTTGACACACATGCCCTGGAGAAGGCGTTCGGCCAGAACCGGGCGAAGCTATTGCAGGACACCGCCCGCGGGGTTGATGACTCGCTCGTGGAGGAGAAAGAGGCGCAGCAGATCTCCAGGATGGGCACCCTGAAGAAGGACACGGACAAGCCCGAGGAGATAATGGAAAGACTCAAGGAGTTCGCGGAGGGCATAGATACCGAGCTCATGTCCGAAGGCCTCTCGTACAGGACGATCTCCATAATCGCGATAGACACGCACCTCCAGATGCGCACCAAGAGCCACACCACCATAGAGTCCAGGAGCCTGAAGAAGAACCTGGACCTCGCGAGGGAGCTGCTTGAAAAGTATCTTGAGGGAAGCCGCGGGAAGCTCAGGAGGGTAGGGATAAGGGTCTCCGGCCTCTCGAAAATGGACAGGAGGCGGAACGGAAGCCAGAAGGCGTCGCTGACGCCTTCAATCCGAAATCCGCCTTCACGCAAGAAAGGTAGCTCGAAGTTCGGATATCCAGGAAAGCAGAGGACGCTGGGGGAGATTCTTGGAACGAAGCCGGATGCTCCGGCTTCTGGCTAATGCGCTATTTAAGCGCACCGCCCCAAATATTTCCTATATGAAGCACTCCCTCAAGACAGGATTCAGCTTCGGCATGACGTCCGCCATAATCACCACCCTGGGGCTCATGGTGGGCCTTAATTCAGGAACCCACTCAAGGATTGCTGTGCTCGGAGGCATCCTCACCATAGCCATAGCAGACGCCTTCTCCGATTCCCTTGGTATACACATATCCGAGGAGTCGGAGGACAAGCACAGTTCAAAGGAGATATGGGAGTCCACTGTCTTCACCTTTCTCACCAAGTTCGTTTTCGCCATGACCTTCATAATCCCCGTGCTCCTTTTCCAGCTCCAGACCGCGGTTGCGATAAACGTGGTGTGGGGCCTCTCGCTTCTCGTGGTCATGAACTTCGGGCTTGCCCGCTCCCAAGGGAAGAAGCCGTGGAAGATAATTGGGGAGCACGTCATGATAGCGGCCCTCGTGATAGTAATAGCGCATTATGTGGGCCTGCTCATAGCAGCGGCTTTTGTTTGAAGGGCTCTGATGGAACTCTTTTTACAGGTCCGGGGCAAAGCATTTTAACTCCAGAAGGCAAAAATAATCCATGTCTTTCAGGGAAATCCTCCGGCCGACCAGATGGAAGATATCAGCAGCCTTCCTTATCCCCCTCGCGTATTTTGCGTCCCTGCTGGCCTTCCTCCCCGGCTATCTGGAGTACTTCCTAGCCATCACCCCTACGGCCCAGGCGCTGGGTATCATCTTCTCCGTCCTTATAGGCGCTGTCGTCTATTACCCGCTGGCATGCGGCATTATTTTCATTTACGAAAAGGCAAGCAAATCCTCCAAAAAGAAGGCAGTGAGAAGGGACATTGTCCTGGCAGCAGTCCTCATAGCCGTCTTCAACCCGCTCACTTACTCCCTGATTTTCTCCGCGGCCGACTACGTGAACAGGAACGTGATAAACGAGCCCTGTGGGGTGGAGGTCATAGGATACACGGCAATCTCGCCTGCAAGGGAATCCATGATGGTCACGGGAGAGATAATAACAAACGCGGAAGGCCAGGCGGTCGGGAATGCGCAGGACTTCTTCAGCATACTGAAGGACAAGAAAGTGAATGACTCGGTCTATATAGTAACGAACGTCAGGGTATACAGCATAAAGCTTGCGGAAGACCCTGGAACCAAGAGGCCGATCCTTGGCATCATAATAAGGGATGTCTACTGCCCGCGAGGCCAGAACCAGACCCAATCCGGCCAGCAGAGCCTCGCCCCGCAGGCCGCGCTCGAGGTCTGCATGAACTCATGCATTCACACCCTTGAGGCCGGCGACAGCGCCTCGCTGCAGAACGGTCCCTGCCTTCTTGACCCGATAAACGTCCAGCCTGAGTGGGTATGTGACATTGCCCACAGCCCGCGCCTGCCAATAGACAACCTCCCGGAGAACCAGTGCTCCTTCTACCGCTCCGGGAATTCCACGCACTTCATAGAGCTCACTCCGGAGTGCGTGCTGATAAGGGCGGTTTAGAGACCTGCCTTAAAAAACCCAATCCAAGCGTTTTATAAATCAAACAAGCTAGAAGGAATTATGAGATTAAAAGGCAAGGTTGCAATCGTCACTGGCTCAAGAAGGGGAATCGGAAGAGCCATAGCCCTTGAGATGGCAAAGGAAGGCGCAAAAGTGGTTGTTTCTGATATTGAGCTGAAGGAGTGCGAGGCCGTCTGTGATGAGATAAGGAAGCTGGGCTCGGATGCCATTGCCGTGAAGTGTGATGTCACAAAAAAGGATGAAGTGGATGCCATGATGGAAAGGGTAATCCAGAAGTTCGGAAGGATAGACATCATGGTGAATAATGCGGGCGTTTACGTGGCAAAGCCGCTTGACCAGACCACTGAGCAGGACTGGGATTTCGTGGTGGACATAAACCTGAAAGGGGTTTTCCTGTGCTCGAGCGCTGCCGCAAAACACATGATGAAGCAGAAGAGGGGCAAGATAATCTCAACAGCCTCCATAGCGGGGAAAGTGGGGTTCGCGGACAGCTCCGCCTACTGCGCCTCCAAGGGAGGCATAATAAGCCTCACAAGAGAACTGGCCATGGAGCTGGCCACATATAACATAAACGTGAATGCAGTGGCCCCCGGAGTGATAGACACGAACATGACCAAGGGCTTCATGGAAGATGAGAAGGCCAAGCAGGGCCTGCTCATGGGCATCCCGCTCGGAAGGATCGGCAGGCCGGAAGACATAGCGAAAGCCGTGGTCTTCCTGGCTTCAGAAGATTCTGATTACGTGACAGGCCACACCCTGGTAGTGGACGGCGGCTGGCTTACGCATTAGCCCCTCACACATTTCAACAGAAACATACCACATAGACGTATTCCGTCTCTTGTCCCGATTCGTTCCTTACGTTGTGGAGAACCCCCTCGCCTATGTGATGGATGTCACCCTCCTTCATGCGGGTTGAGGATTCTCCCTTAACCAAAACAGCCTCCCCTTTAAGGATTATGATTATCTCCTCCCTGCCCTCGGTTATGTGTTCGCCTATATTCTCCCCCCGGGAGAGCGTGACTCTGGAAGCCTTCAGGCGCCTGCTCCCGGGGGACTGTACAATAACCTGCGTTTCCATTTCTAAGAATTTGTAGAAGGCAGTATATATGTGATTCTATGTGATTCCCGTGAATGCATCACACTCCGCTCTTGTACCTCTCGTACTCTTTCCTGAGGGCCTCAATCTCAAAGGTCACGTCTTTCACATTCGGCTCTTTTTCTGTCAGCGGCCCGGGAAGGTAAAGGACATCATCCAATCCTCCTGAACTGTTCCTTTTGATGAAGGCCACCGGCCTGCAGGCAGGCTCGGCCATGCGCCTCAGATCTTCCCATTCCATCCTCCCTTCGCCATCTGGATACACTGAATGGTTGTCAATTTCATATGGCTTCTGGCCAGCCATCTCCCGGTGAGCGGGCTGGACGAATATCACGCCATATCTGGACATGTGCGCAAATGTCGTCAGGTAGACAAGTTTTTCGAAGTCGCTGCCAGATATCCTTGAGACATCCACTGATATTTTCATGGCCTCTACCTTCTCACCAGAATCTCCACCACATCTCCGTCCTTCAGCAGATGCTCCGCGCCTATCTTCCTCTTTTCCAGGTCCAGCCCGCCTATGAAGTTCTCGCCTATGTCCGTGTGTATCCTGAAGGCAAGCTCCTTGAGGGTTGTGCCCTTGGGGACAAGGTGGGCATCGGGAAGGACATGCCCATGCTGGTCCGAAAGGTGGGTTATGTTGGCTACCGGGTAGACCACTATCAGGTTGAGGACGTCAAATATCATGCTGTTCAGGGCCTTCTGCACTCCTGTGGAGCCGTACTTGTGGAGCACGTTCCTCCTTATGAACTCGAGAGCGACTTTCTGCTTCTCGCTAAGGCTTCCTGTGACCTCGAAATCCCCCGCCCCCGGAGCGTATCTTATGAGTCCGTGCTTTGCAGCCTCCTTCAGGGCGAGCTCAGAGTCCGCGGAGCATGCTATCGTGTTTTCGTGCCCTTCTTCCAGCCTCTGGAAATTCTCCTGCGCCTCCGGCAAATCTATCTTGTTCGCGGCGGTGATTATCGGCTTTGATATCTTCCTTAGGGACGAAGCGAAAGCCAGGCTATCGGGTTCTGCCTCTTTCATGGCCCTCTTTATGTGGTCCTCCGTTATCCCCAATCCAGAGAGCTGGTCCGCAAGCAGCCTCTCTATGGGCTTCTTCTGGGTCTTGGCTATTGTCTTGGACTTATTGAATGCCTTGGAAGCTATGTCCTTTATCCACTCGTCTATCTCATTCTCCAGGACGTCTATGGTCTTCTGGGGATCCCAGCTTGCTTCAGGCCTCCCTTCGGCATTCGTGTGGCCGGAGGCATCCAAGACGTGTATAAGGCCCGAGGCCTGCGTGAGGTCGTTCAGGAACTGGTTCCCCAGGCCCTTGCCCTCATGCGCCCCCGGAACAAGCCCCGCCACATCCATCACCCTTATGGGGATATGCCTCACGCCATCCTCGCATTTGGAATTCTTTGGTGTGCATGTGACGCGAAGGCGCCTGCATGGACACTCAGTTGTCGCGAAGGCCACGCCCTGGTTCGGCTGGATGGTGGTGAAGGGATAATTCGCTATCTCCACCTCCGCGAGAGTGAGGGCTTTGAAGAAGGTAGACTTCCCCGAGTTCGGGCAACCCACTATGCCTGCCAGCATAAGGTATTTTTAAAAGGAAAGCATAAATAATTGGCAGATTGGAATGAATCCAAAACTCATCCTTTTGAGGGCCGTGCCCTTCCTTTTCGTGGCCGAGAGCGCATTCCTCTTCTACATGGCCCTCCAGCCATCCTCCGCAGTCCCCACCTTCGGCTTCCCTTTCTTCAGGAACGGGGACCTTGAGCACTTTCTCGCGTATCTTGTATATGGCATCCTGGGTTACAAGACATTCTCCATGAAGTGCAGCCCCAAGAAAAGCCTCACGCTCTCCCTTTCCTTCTGCATGCTCTTCGCAGGCTTTACCGAAGGCATCCAAGCGTTCGTGCCCACGAGGGTTGCGGACCCCGCGGACTGGATAGTGGATTCTATAGGGTCTGGTGCCGGCATATATGCCCTCAGAACAGATTTGCCTAGAAGGCTGCGCCTTATCTGGCCTTGGCCTTCCTGAACTGCAGGTAGAATTCTGTCTGCGCCTTTATGGAAAAGGCCCTCGAGATCGCAAGCCCCACAAGGGCTATTATCCCTGTGATTACCAGCATAGGAAGCTGGCTCTGTATAGCGAAGACGGCATTTATGACCGTTGCTGTGTTCACTATCCCTCCTGCTGCAGCTTCGATAAGGATGGAAAATATCAGCGCCAGGAGAGGCAGCGCAAATATCCCGAGCAGGATGAGCGAGATGCCTAATATGAGCAGCCACGCCGCGAACACCCTGAACGGGTTCTTGGAGAATATGTTCACGCTGTCCTCTATGGCCTCCATGAAGCCGCTGCGCCTGACTATCACGCCCTGCATGCTGAAGAAGAACACAAGGCCCGTGAATATCGCGAACAGCCAGCCCACGTAAGGGACTAGGGAGACTACGAACGCTATTATCCCTGCGATAGCCGTCACGCCAAGGAGAGAGAGGTATCTACTGAAAGAGACGGCCCAGCTTTCCCTGAATTCCTTCTCCTTGTGGCTCTGGTGTATGAGGGCCCCTGTCATCCATATGTTAACGAGGCCCCATCCTATCAAAAGCGCCAGGAGGCCGAAGAATACAGCTGCCGCGGGGCCGATGATGCTGATGTCAGTGATTCCCGAAACCAGATAGAGTAGGGACGTCACGTTCGAAAGGACCAGCGCAAGCGCCACAGAAAGGAATGTAAGGTCTATAATGAAGAAGGGAAGCCACCTCTTGGGCTGGATGCAGAACACAACCGCTCTCTTCAGGGCCTCGGCAATTCTCATGCTAAATAATTTGCTCGGCTATTTATAAACTTGCCACTATGCGGTGGCTCATGAGCCCAGGGGGATTCGAACCCCCGACACTCGGGTTTGTTCTGTCATGGGGATTTGGATCCCTCAGCACGCTTTTAACGTGGACATTAAAAGCCTCACCCGCGGGCGCGATTCACGAATGACGACCTTATTCGCTTGCTTCAAGTCGTCAATCCATCGTTTGCGCCTAGCTCGCGACCGATGCTCTACCAGGCTGAGCTATGGGCCCGATTCTGGAAAGACGGCTTTACTCTATTGGTTCAAGCCGTCAATCTATACCAACTATAAGTCAGGTGCCTTTAAATAATATGCTAGGCCCCGTTTCCGCATTTCATGCCACCGAAAAGCATAAGTTCATGGAAGACATATCCATAAAGGGAACTGCCCGCGGAGGGGAATATATGGTTTTCATGGACGATGATAACGAGGATGGGGACGACGAGCAGGAAGAGGACGAGGAGCCTGACTACTGGAAAAAATGAAGGCGCCTTGGCCGGGATTTGAACCCGGGTCATGAGAGTGACAGTCTCATATGCCTGGCCTCTGGTTATGAACGTTCATAACCGATTAGACCGCTACACTACCAAGGCACGATTATCAATAGATAATTGATTGGTTTAAATATCTATTCCGGATACCCTGGGGCGAAGACCCCCATGAAGGTCCTATAGAACCTCCTTTTTGCCTCCTTCAGGACGTTCTCGCCTTCTGCCGTGAGGCTGTATGTTATGGTCTTCCCGGACTTCCTCTCCTTTATCAGCCCGCTTTCTTTGAGGGCTTTCAGGGCCGGATATATGGTCCCCGGGCTTGGCCTCTCCCCCTTCCTTCTCTCAATCTCCTGGGAAATCTCCTGGCCACACATAGGCCTCTTGGACAGCAGAAAAAGCATGAGAAAGGAGAGCATCCCCCTCATGTCGCAGCAGTGACCGCGGTGGCCGTGCTTCCCGTGCATATAAATCACCCGATTATGGAAAGAAGGCGTCTGCGGACGCCTTCCATCCATCGTCTATATAATCTATTGGACGACCGATATATTTAAATATAACCTCGCCATATATATAATATCGGACATACGATATATTATAGGTTCCGTATAATTTCGAGGTGATATTATGCATGGACATGGATATTGCGACTGCACGCCTTGGGAATCCCTCACGAAGAAGCAGAAGCTTGAGATGCTGAGTGAGAAGAAGAAATGGCTTGAAGCGAAGACCAAGTACGTGACGGAAGCGATAAAAGAGCTCGAAAAGGGGAAATGATTCCCCTTTCTTTTTGTTTTTGACTCTAAGAATCGAGGTGATGCTTATGGATTTTGCAAAAAAGCTGGAAGAGAGCGAAAGTTTCGCGGAGATATTCGACCTTGTGAAGAAGTCCGTCCAAGAGAGCCTGGACAGGAGAAGGGAAGGCCTCATGATAGCGCTGCAGTACCTTCCCGAGAATCTGGGGGCTTACTACGGGCTCGGCTCCAATTTCATCGTCATGAACAAGGCGCTCCTGGAGAAGTTCAACGCGGCTTATGATGAGAAGGACACCAACGCCTACGTGTTCTCCATCCTCATGCATGAGTACCTCCACTCGCTCGGCTACGTGGACGAGGAATACGCTAGGGCGCTCACATACCAGGTATGCAAGGCCGTCCTTGGGGAAGGGCATCTGGCCACGAAGATAGCCAGGGACGGGATAGGGGCATTCATCAACCCGTCTCCCAGAGGCATGAAGGGCCAGGAGAACGAAGGGATTGAAGTGGTGGACAGCTTCACGATAGAGCACATCACGTACATAGGATAGGATAATGAGAAAAATATAGGCAGCGATCTAGCTTTCCCTCCCGAAGGAAGTACTGACTAGACCGTCGGGGGTCTTAACTTCCGTGTTCGAATTTCCCCACCGCTTTCTTTTTACGGTTTTTTGCTCCACCGCTTTTTGAAGAAGCGGTTAGCTCTCGTAAAAAAGCGGTGTATGGGAACGGGTGGACACCCCCGCTTTGGCCGCCATTGGAATATACATAGGCTGAGGGGTTTATAAGCTTATTCTGACTCATTCTGGAATTGGGCAATCAATATAAATTGACCCGCATATAAGTTGCTTATGGGCTCATAGCTCAGCCTGGTAGAGCGCTCGGCTCTTAACCGAGATGTCGAGGGTTCGAATCCCTCTGGGCCCACTTCCATTTTTAAGCTCTTAACACATATCTATTCAGTCATATTCATGGGGTGATTGAAGGTGTCAAGAGACACCTTCTGTCTAGTGGGGTGATTGAAGTCACAAAAGAAACGAAAAAGCCAGAAGCAAAAGAGAGGAAAACGCAGGCAGAAAAGGACGCCTTCGCTATTGAGAAGACCAAGCGTATCCAAAGGATAGAGAGGAAGCCCCTGGTCCCGGAGGTGAGCATAGGCCTCGTGGGGCATGTGGACCACGGGAAGACCAGCCTTACAGAGGCCCTGACGGGGAAATGGACGGATACGCATTCCGAGGAGATAAAGAGGGGCATAACCATCAGGCTGGGATATGCGGAGTCCACTTTCTACAAATGCCCGAAATGCAAGGGCCATGAGCAGTACTCTACCACCCCGAAATGCCAGAAATGCTTTTCCGAATGCAAGCCTGTGCGCACGGTCTCCTTCGTGGACGCCCCCGGCCACGAGACCCTCATGGCGACTGTCCTCTCTGGAGCGGCCCTCATGGACGGGGCGCTTCTCCTGGTCTCTGCCATAGAGCAGTGCCCCCAGGCCCAGACAAGGGAGCATCTCAAGGCGCTGGAGATAGTGGGGATAAAGAACATAGTTGTCGTGCAGAACAAGATAGACCTCGCCACGGAGGAGCAGGCGCTAAAGAACTACCAGCAGATAAAGGCCTTCCTGAAAGGCTCCATAGCGGAAAACGCCCCCATAATACCTGTGTCTGCAAGGCAGAACATAAATATAGACGCGCTTATGCATGCAATAGAGACAACAATACCCACGCCCAAGAGGGACGCGAAAAAAGGACTGAGGATGCTTGTGGCGCGCTCTTTTGACGTGAACAGGCCGGGAACCCCCATAGAGAAGCTCAAGGGGGCTGTGATAGGAGGCTCCATAATAGAAGGGCAGGTCCAGGTTGGTGACCAGATAGAGCTGAGCCCGGGCATAAAGATGAAAGACAGGTACCAGCCCGTTTCCACGAAAGTCACGGGGATACAGCAGGCCATGATGGACGTGCAGTCCGCAGGCCCCGGCGGGCTTGTGGGCATCTCAACTGAACTGGATCCTTACTGGGCAAAATCAGACAGCCTCACGGGAACTGTGATAGGAGTCCCAGGGAAGCTTCCCAAGCCTGCCTACCAGTTGGCTCTCTCTGTGAACCTTCTCGAGAGGGTGGTGGGCTCGAAAGAAGAACTGAAGGTGGAGCCCATAAAGATAAACGACCCCCTCATGCTCACCATGGGGACCGCCAGGACTGTGGGTGTGGTTACGCTCTCTAAAGGGAGCAAGATTTCCACGAACCTAAAGCTTCCCGTGTGCGCGGAGAAGGGGGATAAGGTCGCGATATCCAGGCAGGTGCTTGGAAGGTGGAGGCTCATCGGGTGGGGGATTATTGAGGGCTAATCGAAGATTCTCAAATCTTGTTATTTTTGACAAACGGGCCTATGCCTTTCCTGTATTCATCAATCTCTTTCCTTAGCTGGCTCAGAAGCCTCTTCATCTCCTTCTCGCTGTATCCTATCTTTCTCAACGCGGACCTTATCTCGCTTGCCGGGGGATTTTCCTTTAGGGGTTTTTTCCCGCACACTATGGGACAGTCAAAGCCGTTGTTGTCGGCAATAATCTTCCCCCTTTCCGAGAACCAGAAGGGATAGGCCCTGCATGCAAGGGGCCTCTCAGGATAGATTCTGCAGGAGCCTTTCTCGAAGAAAAGGCATGCCCCGTTCATTCTCGTCCTGAGCTGCAGTATCCTCCCGCCAGCGGCCAGGTCATAATAATAGCCGTGCGGCTTTTTTGTGTACAGCTCGGTCTGCTTGTCATTGTCCTTGAGTTCCGCGTACGTGATGAAATCTGCTGGCTTCTTCCCAAGAAATTCCGCTATCCTTTCCGCATCCCCGAGCGTCACGAACCTCGAGTGGAAAGAGCTGCAGCAGTCCTCGTCATTCTTCACGCACTCGCTGCAGAGGCTCTTTGACATCTTAAGAACATTGGAGAACATGTTTATAAAAATAATCCGTCAATTATCACCATGAAAGTCCTTGTGGGTTCTGAGAATCCCGTGAAGATAGACTCCGTGAGGGAGGCTTTTTCCAAGTACTTCAAGCGCGTGCAGGTAATTGGAATGAAAGCAGATTCCAAGGTTCCTGAGCAACCCAAGGAGGACGAGACATTCGAAGGAGCCAAGAACAGGGCGCTTTTCCTCAAGAAAATGAATGACGAGCAGAAGCTCGGGGCGGACTTCTTCGTCGGGCTGGAAGGCGGGATAACAAAGCGATATTCAAATTGGTTCGCTTTCGGAGGAATGTGCATAATTGATTCCCGCGGGAGAATCGGATTCGGAACCTCCCCGCACATACCTCTTCCTCAAAGCGTGGTGAAGGAACTTCTATCCGGCAAGGAACTCGGCATTATAATGGACGCGGTAGCCAAAGACAGCAATGTGAAGCAGAAATACGGCGCAATGGGATTCTTCACGAAAGGCGTCCTTGATAGGAAAGGCTTCTACGTGGACGGCCTGATAGCCGCGCTCGCCCCGTTCGTGAGCGAGGAGTTCTATTTCAAGAAGTAGCTAGCCCTTCCTCTGCAGCGTCCAAGCCAGCACGCTCCTCACAAAATCGTCGTACGTGCGCCCGCTGGCTGAGAAGGAGCGCATGAACCCCGCCTTGGGGGAGATGTCCGGGTTCGCGTTCACCTCTATCACGTACGGCCGGTTGTTCGAATCCAGCCGCATGTCCACCCTTGCGTAGTCCCTGCAGCCGGACGCCTTCACGCACTCATCCGCGATGCTCTTTATCCTCTCCGCAACATCATCCGGGAGCTCGGAAGGGCAAACCCCGACCGTGTTCTTGAACTCCTCGCTGCTCTCCATCCACTTGGCAGTGTAGCTCGTGATCCTCGGCACCCCCTCTGGAAACTGGAAGACTATCTCGGATATGGGAAGGACCTGCGTGGAGCCGTTGTTTATGAACACGGCCACGTTCAGCTCCCTCCCCTCTATGTACTCCTCCGCGAGCGCGGGCTGCCTGTATGTCCGGATTACTTGGGACACCTTCTTCCTCAGCTGCTCCCTGTTGCGCACCACGGAATCCGCCTCTATCCCCACGCTGCCGTCCTCGAAGTTGGGCTTCACTATGAGGGGGAAGCTCAGGCCTTTTGAGGATATGCCTTTTGCCGAATGGAATATCCTGAACCTTGGCGTGGGTATCCCTCTCCCCTCCATGACCTCCTTCGTCCTGGTCTTGTCTGTGGTGAGCTCGAGCGCCAGGCTGCCGGAGCCTGTATAAGGAATATTCATCCTATCGAGGACCTTTGTGACTATGGTCTGCAGCCTCGCGTCCCCGCAGAACGTCTCGCATAGGTTGAAGACTGCATCAGGCCTCGCCTTCCTCAGGTCCAGGACGAGCCTCGAGATTATCCTTCCCGCGTCAAACCTCCTGAAGCGGCCGGCCACGGGAATCAGGGCAGGGATGTGCCCCAGCTTGCGCAGGGAATCCCTCACCGCGTTCACCTCGTCCATCACTCCCGCGTCAGAGATGGAGTCGTAATTGCTCTTGCAGGAGACCTTCCCGCTGTCGAACACTATCCCTATTTTAAGCCGCTTTTTCATGCCTCTTCCTTGCCTCCTCGAGTATCCTTCCTATAATCTGGCCGTAGGTCATCCCTGCCGCATAGCAGGATTTCGGGAAGCGGGAGTTCTCCTTGGGATCGGGTATCAGGCCAGCGATCGGGTTAAGCTCAATTATATTCGGGACGCCCTTCGAATCAAGCCTCATGTCTATCCTGCAGAAGTCCCTGCATCCTAGTGCCTTGTAAGCCTCCAGGCACATCCTCTTTATCTCTTTCTCCAGATCTTCGGGTATTTCAGCCGGGCATCTCACCATATTCTCAACATGCTTGCCGCTGCTGGGGTCATCATAAATCCACTTTGCCTCGAAGGAATCGAACTTGTTTATCCCTTCAGGAAGATCGTCAAAGCAGACCTCAACTATAGGGAGGACCTCGGGGCTCCCGTTCCCCAAGAGAGAAACCGTGAACTCCCTTCCCTCCAGGAACTCCTCAGCTATCGCGGGCTGCCTGTACGTACCTATCATCTGTTCAAGCTTCTTCCTCAGCTGCCCTTCATCCCTTACCAGGCAGTCATTGGTTATCCCCTTGCTCGAGCCCTCGCCGTTCGGCTTCACTATGAGCGGGAAATCCAGGCTGGATTTTAAAGGCTCGTCCGCCTTCCGGAAGACCTGGAACTCCGGGGTTGGTATTCCATGGAACGAGAGGACCTCCTTTGTCCTGGCCTTGTCCAGGGCTATGGCGAGCGTGAGGGGGCCGGAGCCTGTGTAAGGTATCCCCAGCATCTCGCAGAAAATGGGTATCTGCGACTCCCTGCACTCCCCTTTCAAGCCTTCCGCATAGTTGAAGACCATGTCCGGGCCGGCTTCGCGGAGCCTGGAGAATGCATCATGGTCAGCCTCCACCATCACGACCTCATGCCCAAGAGACTCAAGCGCGCTTCTTATCGCGTTTATGGTTTCCGGGGCATCGAACTCCGCCTGCGCATCCGGAGGCTCCTCAGAATCCGTCTCCCCCTTCGATTGAAGGCAGCCGGACTGCCTTCCTTCGCTCTTCTGGTTGTATGCAAAAGCGACTTTCATGATTTTTTCACAGAATCTTCCCGTATATTTCTTTGATAATTCATTTGACGCGGATATTTATATGCTTTCAAACAGGCATGCGTCAATGTGTTAATTCTCTGATTTCTTCTGTTTTTATATGACAGGAACAATAAGAAGATAAAAGTACAAAGTATTTTCATGCTCAAGCCTGCGTTAATATTCTTGGTATTGGCTTTATTGTCCATATCAGTGGCTGAAGCGTCCTCGGTTTACAGGACCTTCTCCAAGACCGTAGCTTTGCCGAACGAGAACATAATAGTCAACCTGACAGTATCCATAACGGGCGGGGAGACCTTCTACGCGATAGATGAGAGCTATCCCTCGGGATGGACCTTAATGAGCACGACAGGCGACACGAACCAGTCAGGCCACATAAAATGGGCTGTCATACAGGGAGCCGCGAGCACGAACCATTCCTACATGATAAGGACGCCTTCGCAGGGAGGCACATACGGCTTCTCAGGGCTTTACCTGTTCGAGGGCATGGTGAACGAGGCTTCCGTTTCAGGCCAGACCCAGGTAACTGTGCAATCTTCAGACGCCACACCTCCCAGCATAACCTTCACTCCTCCCACCCCTTCAAACAACACGGATGTACTGACCAATTATATTTACGTGAATGCTCTGATATCGGAAGATTTGGGAACTTGCACCCTCAACTGGTACAACGGGAGCTGGCAGAACGTGAGCATGACCAGGGACCCTGGACTGAGGTCCTGCTACAGGAACATCACCGGGCTCGCCAACTACACCTACCAGTTCAGGGTCTACGCAACGGACGCGGCAGGCAACTTGAACGTCTCCGGGACGAGACAGAGCACCGTCAGATATTCTTCTCCTCCAGGTCCTTACTGCGGGGACGGGAGCTGCACGGGAGAGACGTGCTCATCCTGCTCCCAGGATTGCGGAGCGTGCCCGCCTTCCCAGCCGCCTGCAGGCGGGGATGGTGGAGGAGGAGGTGATGGAGGTGGTGGTTATGTCCCTCCTGCCCAGAACTTGTCTCAGAACACCTCGAACCATACAGCCCCTCCTGTGCAGTATCGCGTGTGCATCCCCGGCAGCACGAGGGAATGCTCGCTCTACCACAAGGGAATATGCTCCGCAGGTACAGAGACTTGCCTCAATGAATCGTGGGTGGGATGCCCGGAACCGGTGAACGAGACTTACAACGGGCTGGATGATGACTGCGACACCACGATAGACGAGGGCACCGTGGAGCCTGAGAATATCCCGCAGTGCCCGGACGGAATGATCCCGCTCTCGGGATGCAAATGCGGGGGCATATTCTACACAAAGGGCTACTGCTATTCGGACACTTATCACGAGGGCCAGATAGACACGGGAATGATTATACTGATATTCGGACTGCTCATCTCCTCCATGATAGTGATAATCAAGTTTTCCAGAAGACGGCCGAAGCCTTAAATATCTTTCACGCATCCCCGGCAAGAGTCGCTCCTTCCCACGTTTTTATATTCCTAATGAATATAGTAAACCATTAAAGGCGATATAGATGAAGATTCTACTCTTGCATTCGGACTTCATAGAGTGGGAGCCCAAGAAGAAGGCCGTCCCCATGGCCGAGGAGGCTCACGAAAAGAAAAGGGTAGAGGAAGCGCTTGTTGTTTTCACCGCCGTGGAGAAGCCTGACGAACAGGATGAAGCGAAGGTTGTTGACAATGCCGTCAGGGAGATTCTCAACGTTTTTGGCCAGGTGAAGGCCAAGGCCATCGTGGTTTATCCTTATGCTCACCTGTCCTCCGACCTTGCGCAGCCTTCCACAGGGCTCAGGATACTCAAGGAGCTGGAAAAGTCTCTCAAGGCGCAGAAGATACATGTGGAGCGCGCCCCTTTCGGGTGGTACAAGGCCTTTGAGATAAAGTGCAAGGGCCACCCGCTTTCCGAGCTCAGCAAATCAATCTCTGCTTCCGGCTCCGCAAAACCCTCCAAGGCCCACCAAGAAGCCAGGAAAGAGCCTGATGTTGAGGTCATAGACACGAAGCAGCTCCTGAGGGAGATATCCAAGGTCAAGCTTGACAGGGAGAAGCTGAAGGAGAATGATCATCGCATCCTAGGCCAGCGCATGGACCTGTTCTCGTTCTCGGAAACCGCTCCGGGCATGGTGTTCTGGCATGACAAGGGCTGGACCCTCTACAATGAGCTGATAAGCTACTGGAGGGAGGAGCACAGGAAAGCTGGATACCAGGAAATCTCCACCCCGCTTGTCCTGGACAAGAAGCTCTGGCTGATATCCGGCCACTGGGAGAAGTACAGGGAGAACATATTCCTTTCTAAGTACGAGGACAGGGATTTCGCTGTCAAGCCCATGAACTGCCCTGGAGGGATCCTGGTTTACAAGTCCAGGCCGAAGTCCTACAGGGACCTTCCCCTGAGGGTGGCGGAGCTCGGGATAGTCCACAGGCAGGAGCTCTCCGGAGTCCTCACAGGCCTTTTCCGCGCGATAAAGTTCACCCAGGATGACGCCCACATATACTGCACGGAGGAACAGCTAGAGGATGAGATTGTAAGGATAATGGACATGGTGGACAGGTTCTACAGGAAGTTCGGCTTTGAATATCACGTGGAGCTCTCCACCCGGCCTGAGAGAAGGATAGGCTCAGACAAGCTCTGGGACAAGGCCGAACACATACTGGAAGAGGTGCTGAAGAAGAAGCACACGAAATTCAAGATAAACAAGGGTGACGGGGCCTTCTTCTGCCCGAAGATAGACTTCCACATAAAGGACTCGCAGGGAAGGACGTGGCAGTGCGCGACTATCCAGCTGGACTTCGCCATGCCCGAGAGGTTCGAGCTCACCTACACGGGAGAGGACAACAGTCCCCACACCCCGGTCATGCTTCACAGGGTGGTTTACGGGGCCATAGAGAGGTTCATAGGAGTCCTCCTGGAGCACCTGAACGGGAACCTCCCTGTCTGGCTCTCCCCTGTCCAGGTGCGCGTGCTCTCCTTCACTGAGAGGAACAACCCTGCCACAAAGAAGGTTTACGAGAACCTTGCGGAGGCCGGGATACGAACCGAGCTTGACATTGAAAACAGGACCGTGGAGTACAAGGTCCGGGATGCGGAGCTCCAGAAGATACCCTACATCCTCGTGATAGGGGACAAAGAGGAGGCCGCGAAGACTATAGCTGTCCGCACGCGCGGGGAGAAGAAGGTGAACTTCGGAGTCCGTCTGGAGGATTTCATAAGGAAAGTGACAGAGGAGATAAAAGCAAGGAAATCCACTCCTTGAATAGCTCTTTTTCTTGGAAGGGATTCTTATGGCGGAGAAAATCCTTACCAACTGGCCAAGGCATTCCGGCGAGTTCAAGGTCGTCCAGATGGAGGTGGATGGCCATCCTTTCATAATATTCGGGCCTGACAGCGAGTTCCATACTGCCCTGATAAGGGAATTCCTCCAGAGGTTTCCCGACAGGGAAGTGGCGACAGTCAGGGATGAATTCGATAACGAGTACCCTGCCCTGGAAGGGGACTGGTACAAGGTGTGGGGCACCGGGAAGGCACTGGCCAACAAGGAGAAGAGGGAGCTCATATTCTACGGCCATAGCAAGGCATACAACCTGGGGATAAGCGCGGAGCACCTGGAAAGGATAAGGGCCATGAAGCCAGCGTGGAAGATTCATTTCCGGGAGTGAAGGCTCCTGGCTGGAAGATTAAAAAGGAGTAATCAATTATTTCTAATGAAAGTCGTCTCTGCCCCTCCCGTAGGCAAATTCCGCTGGTTTGCCCTCCAGCTCACGGGAATCTGCATAATGGTTTTCGCGCTCTCCCAGATATTCCCGGATTTCTTCTACTCGAATTTCGTCCTGTCCAGGGATTCCATCCTAGGAATGCCTTGGACCATCCTCACGCACATGTTCATGCACGCGAACTTTGTCCACCTTTACGGGAACATGTTCGCGCTGGCGGTCTTTGGCACGCTCTTCGAGAAGCAGGCCGGCTCCAGGAACTTCCTGCTCGTATTCCTCATTGGAGGCTTCGCCTCCGCGGCCGCAGGGCTGGTCTTCTATGAGTCCCTTCTGGGAGCCTCGGGAGCCATATTCGCTGTTTTGGGGTGCTTCGCGATATTCAGGCCCAGGTCAGTAGTCTGGGTGCTTGGCGTGCCCATGCCCGTGCTTGCTGCGCTTTTTGTATGGGCCGGTCTGGACCTGCTCGGGTTCTTCACCCCTGACAATGTGGCGCACGCCTCCCATCTGGCCG
>DATEYJ010000027.1:0-8846 GCA_035256265.1 archaeon | reverse complement strand
ATATTCCCCAAGGGGAAGAATGAGGCTAACGTGGGGATAGGCGTGAGGAAGCCCTGGGCCAAGAAGACAGCCCTTGAGTATCTCAATGATTTCGTGCAGAGCCAGCCTGGCCTGAAGAAAGGCTCCATAGTGGAAGTGAATGGAGGGGGCGTCCCCGTGGGCGCCCTGATGGAGAACATGGTCGCGGACAATTTCATGATAGTGGGCGATGCCGCTCACCAGGTGAACCCCATACACGGCGGCGGAATCGCAGAGTCTTTCGTGGCAGGAAGGATGGCAGCGCAGGTAGCTGTTCAGGCCATAAAGAAAGGTGATACCTCCAAGAAGGCCCTTTCCGAATACAACAGGCTCTGGTGGAAGGAGCGAGGGGAGAGTCTCCAGAAGCTCGTGAGGTTGAGGGAGGTCACGGAATCCCTGAAAGATGAGGAGCTCAACTGGCTGGCGGGATACCTGCAGGGAGAGGACCTGATAGAGTTCGCCCGCTCCTCGGGCCTGAAGAAGCTCGGCCTCATCCTCATGAAGAAGCCCAGGCTCATAAAGCTGGCGAAGAAATTGTTCTAACCAGTTAGAGCGACTTCTATTTATTAATCCCTCTTACAATCTATTTCCTGTAGGACTAGGCCGGGGTGCTAGGCGTACCCTGTCATCACAAACCGTCTTAGGTGAGGCCGAAGCCGGAGGGCGGTCCGCATTTGCCTGATGCGGCCCATGTTCTCAACTGAGAAGCTTTGTCCTACAGGATCGCTGATACGATGAACCAGGTCAGGGCAGGAATGCAGCAGCCTTAAATCATACCAACGGTGCTTGTAGGGTCACGAAGTGGAGGCGAGATAATGGAAACCCGTCCCGCATCTGCGTCCCCACCGAAGGCCCGTCCTACACTCTTATATTGTTTTGTTTACAATTGATTTTGATGTTCTCAGTCAAAGGCAAGATAGTGGATGTCGTATCGGGTAAAATCTCAGATTCCTTTCTACATTTCGAGAATGGAAAAATGGTCCGGGAGAAAGGCACTCCGGAAAGGACTTACGACTATTCAGGCTTCTACATAGTCCCGGGATTCATAGACGGTCACGTCCACATAGAGAGCTCCATGATGACTCCCTCTTATTTTGCAGAATCCGTGCTCCCGTACGCCACCGCGGCAGTCGTGACTGACCCGCATGAGATTGCTAATGTGGCAGGAATGGAAGGAATAGATTTCATGATGAAGGATTCCGAGGGGCTTCCTTTGCGGGTTTATTTTACAGCGCCATCCTGCGTGCCAGCCACGGACATGGAGACCTCCGGCGCAAGAATCGGAGCAAAGGAGATTTCAGAGCTCCTGAAGAATCCCAGGGTGGTTGGCCTGGGGGAGATGATGAACTACCCGGGAGCCGTGCATGAGAATCTGGAGGTTATGGAAAAAATAAAGGCCGCGAAAAAATCCGGGAAAGTCATGGATGGCCACTGCCCCGGCCTCTCCGGCAAGGAGCTGAAGAAATACGTCTCTATGGGCTTCAAATCAGACCACGAGTGCACGAGCGCTCCGGAAGCCGTGCAGAAGCTGGACGCCGGAATGCACATCATGATTCGGGAGGGCTCTGCCATGAAGAATCTGGAGAAGCTCCTTCCCATAGTGAATGAGAAGACCTGGCAAAAGTGCATGCTCGTCTCGGACGACATACACCCCGAAACCATCCTGAAAGAAGGGCATATGGACAGGATTCTCAGGAAGGCCGTCTCTTTAGGAATGGATCCTGTCATAGCCCTGAGGCTTGCCACCATGAATCCCGCGAAATACTTCTCCCTGAAGGATTTGGGCTCGCTTGAAAACGGGAAGTCCGCCACATTCGCAGTCCTGAGGGACCTCAAGAACTTTGAGGTGCTGGCCTTCTTTGCGGACGGCCAGCTTGTCTATGAGAAAGGGATTCTCAAGAGAGTCCAGCACATGAAGCCTGCCAGGGGGAGTTCCGTGAGAATCAAACCCTTCATGAAGAAGGATATTATGGTTTCCTCCCAGGCCGCGGCAAAGGTCAGGGTGATAAAGATTCCGGATGGGAGGAGCGAGGATGTATTAGGTTATGAGAGCGGCTTCCTCAAGCCTGACCTTGTGAATGACATCCTTCCGCTTGTTGTCATGGAAAGGCACAAGGGAACTGGGAACATAGGCAGGGGCTTCGTCCAAGGCTTCTCTCTAAAGTCCGGCGCTCTCGCTTCCACAGTCGCTCACGACTCCCACAACATTATATGTGTGGGAGCGGATTATGATGACATGGTATCCGCAATCCATGCGCTTGAGAGCTGCGGAGGCGGGCTTGTGGCCGTGAAGGACAAGCGCACGCTCGCGATTCTTGAACTGCCTATAGGTGGCCTCATGGCAGCGGAGCCTGCGGAGAAGATAGAGACCAAGCTGGATTTGCTCCATACGGCTGCCAAGCAATTGGGATGCAAGCTGGATTCCCCTTACATGGTTCTGGCTTTTTTAGCTCTTCCTGTTATACCAAAACTGAAGCTCACTGATAAAGGGTTGGTGGATGTGGAGCAGTTCAGGATTGTGGATGTGAAAATAAGTTAGGCCTCCGCCCCCTTGAGCGCATCTTTGCAAACACAATTCCTGTCTGAGGGGATTTTCGGTATGACTGCCTCGAGAATCCTTTCCGTGTTCTCCATATTTTTTCTCATGACGCCGCGTATCTCCTCATAGCTCACGGGCTTCTCCGCCCACACGTCATAGTCCGTGACTGTGGCTATCACGGAAAGGCATATCTCCTTCTCGCGGGCGAGAATGGCCTCCGGTATGCAGGTCATGCCTATTATGTCCCCGAACTGCCTGTACATCCTTGAGGCCGCGCGCGTGGAGAACTGTGGCCCCTCTATCCTCAGGTACGTGCCTTTCTCATGAACGGGAATCCTGAGGGAGCGCGCTACGGAAACGAGAAGGCTGTTCAATTCAGGACAGAAGGGGTCTGCCATGGAAACGTGGTAGAACTTGCCTTCATCAAAATATGTGTGCACCTGCTTGCCCCAGTCTATGAACTGGTCGGGAATCACGACCTCCCCGGCCTTGAAGCCCTCTTTTAGCGAGCCCACGGCCGCCAGGGCAAGTATCCTTGAGACTCCAAGCTGTTTTAGGGCTTGTATGTTGGCGCGGGAGTTTATCCTGTGGGGAGGAATAGAATGTGACTTCCCGTGCCTCGGAAGGATAGCGATTCTTCGGCCGCGGAAAGTTCCGAGAGTTATGGGGTCAGAAGGGCTTCCGTAAGTGGTACTGACTCTGACCTCCTTTTTACCTTCAAGCAGGTCTGTGTTGAACACTCCTGTCCCGCCTATTATGGCTATCTCAGCGCTTTCCATAGTCTCCCACCGTTGCCATTATTTGGATTGCATATATAAGTTTTTATAAAGGTAAGCACCATTCAAATAGTATGAAAATCAGGATATTGTTCTTGATAATAGGAATCGCGGTTGGAGCGTACCTTGGAGGGTTCCTGACCTCGCAGAGGGTGTCCACCCAATATGCCTACTGCGTGCAGTCAGAACAGCCTGCAGGCATGGGCAGCGTCATATCCTTCGCCACCATAGAGATGCCCGCTGTGGATCAGAACGGCAACGGGGTGACGACCTCCCTGGACGTTGAGGTTGTCTCCGGAAGCGGCAAGACGCTCACCAACGTGGACAAGCTTTTCTTCTGGACGGACACGCAGAACTCCATCCGCACGGCCAAGAGCGTGGCCGAGCAGATAACCGGCAAGAATCTTAATGAGGTTGACCTGATTTACACCATAAACGCGAATGCGACTGTGATAGAAGGCCCCTCGGCGGGAGCCGCCCTCACGATAGCCACCATAGCCGCCATAGAGAACAAATCCATAAACCCCGACGTGATGATAACGGGCACGATAAACGAGGACGGGAGCATAGGGCAGGTGGGCGCTGTCCTGGAAAAGGCCGAGGCGGCAAAGGAGATAGGGGCCACGCTCTTCCTCGTCCCTGCCAGGCAGTCCGTCCAGACAGTATACAGTCCCGAGAGGTACTGCAGGAAGATAGGGCTCACGCAGATATGCAGCTTCGAGGACACCGCCCAGACGATAAACGTCTCCGAGAGGGCGGGGATAGAGGTCAGGGAAGTCACTAACATCGGGGAAGCCCTCCAGTACTTCCTCGTTTAATATTTGATTGGAAGCTGGCAGAGCCAGCTTCTTTCCAGAATGTGGTGAAATGAATGATTGACATACATGCTCATCTGTGCTTTCCGCAGTTCGAGAAGGACTTGGACAGTGTGATAGAGAAGGCGAAGGAGGAGATAGACGGCGTGATAGTCTCTTCCGCCCGGCTGGAGGAGGGAAAGAAGGTCCTTGAGCTGGTCAAGAAGCATCCGGGCTTCCTATTTGCAACCCTTGGTTTCCACCCGACCGAGGGGACAGACTATCAAGGCGTTCTCAAGCTGATAGACCAGAATCATGACAGGCTCGTGGGCATCGGGGAGGCCGGGCTGGACTACCACTGGGAGGAGGATCTCAAGAAGAGAGACCAGCAGAAGGTCATCTTCGCGAAGTTCATAGCCGCCGCAGAGAAATACCGCCTCCCGCTGGTGATACATTCCTGGGACGCGGAGCCTGACTGCTTCAACATGGTAAAGGGTAGCAAGATACCCTGCGTCTTCCACTGCTATTCCGGCACGATAGAGCTTGTGAACAGCATAGTGGAGAGGGGGTTCTACGTGTCCATGTCCACCCAGATATGCTTCTCCAAGCACCACAGGAAGCTCATAAAGTCCATCCCCCTTGAGAGCCTGCTCCTGGAGACGGATTCGCCCTTCCTCGGGCCTGAAAGGCACATGAACATGCCATGGAACATAAAGCTCTCCGCAGACAAGATAGCCGATGAGAAGGGCATCACCAGGGAGTCTGTCCTGAGCGCGGCCAAGGAGAACGCCATAAAGGTTTTCAGGCTCAAGCTCGCGTGAGCCTGCCCGGGAGGCACAATGGCTAGAAGGCGTCCTCAGACGCCTTCAGGTAAGGAATCCATTTTAATCGTGTTTCCCCAATTCTTGTTATGTCAAATCCAGCGCAATCCAGAAAAAGCGAGATATCCGCCCTGGACCTCAGGCTTCTCGCGGACGAATGGAAGCTCGCAGGGACCTTCATCAGGAAGATATACCAGTCGACTGGAGACAGACAGCCGAAGGCTGTCAAGCCAGGGAGGGAGTGGAAGCTTGTTTTCGAGGTTTTCATCCCGCAAAAGGGAACAAACTATCTTCACGTCTTCCCCGCATACATAACTCTCAGCAAGCAAAAAGGCAACACGGACGAAACCCCGTCAGGCTTCTGCATGTCCCTCAGGAAGCACCTTTCCGGGAAGAGGATAGAAAGGCTGGAGCAGCACCGCTTCGACAGGATACTCGAGATTTATGCGGGCGGGCTCAGGCTCATCCTGGAGTTCGTCCCGCCCGGGAACGTCATCCTCGCGGATCCGGAAGGCATGATAATATCCGCCCTCAGCACGAAGAGATGGAAGGATAGGGAGATAAGGGTCCGCTCCCTTTACCATTACCCTCCGGAAAGGCCTGACCCATTTTCCATGGATCTCGAGAAATTCGGGAACCATTTCCGGCAGGACAGGAAGGCGGCAGCCATCCTTGCTTCTGAACTGGGATTCGGCTCCGAGTATGCCAACAAGCTCTGCTCAGAGGCGGGGGTGAGGCCTGACAAGAGCGGCCGGTCCCTGACCGAGGCCGAGCTCAAAGGTCTTTTCGGAAGGATGCGCTCACTCGCAAGAATCCAGAAAGAGGAGCCTTTCACGGAAACGATGGACAGGCAGAAGGAGCGGCTGGAGAGGATAGAGAGGCAGAGAGCCGAAGCGAGAGAGAAGTGGAAAGCCGCTGAAAAGCTTTCGAAGGAGAGGGCTGACGCCATATACAGGAAGTTCGATACCGTTCAGGCCCTGCTCGAGAAATTCTCCAGCAAGAAGGAGGTGGGATTCGAACCCATCCAGAAGAAGGAAGGCTTTCATATAACAGTCAATTTGGACGGCGTGGACGTCCCGCTCGACCTCAAGAAGACCGCACAGGATAACGCGGCCTTCTATTACGAGCAGGCGAAGAAGGCCAGGAGGAAGCTGGCGGGCCTGGAGGCCTCCATGCAGAAACCCCTGGGGATGAGGCAGGAAGAGCCGCAGGAGTATCCTGACAAGGAAATGCACAAGGAGTGGTTCCGGAAATTCAAGTGGTTCCTCTCCTCAGACGGCATCCTTGTCATTGCGGGGAAGAACGCGGAGCAGAACGAGCTCATTCTCAAGAATCACGCTGAGCCTGATGAGTGGTGCTTCCACGCGGACATAAAAGGCGCGGCCTTCACCGTCATCAAATCCGGAAGCGCGGAACCCTTGGAGCAGACCAAGAAAGAAGCCGCGGAGTTCGCTGCCGCGAACTCCAAGGCATGGACAAAGGGCCTGGGTGCCGTGACGGTCTTCTCTGTGCAGAGGAAGGGCCTATCCAAATCCGCGCCAACGGGCATGAACCTTCCCAAGGGCTCCTTCATGGTCTCCGGCCAAAGGGTGTGGTACAAGAGCCTTCCTTTAAGAATGGCTGTTGGGGCAGACCCGGAAGGCATGATAATCTCAGGCTCGGAATCCGCTGTGAAAAAATCCTGCCGGTATGTCGTGATTCTTGTTCCGGGAGGGAAGAAGGCCTCAGACCTCTCAAGGGACATGAAATCCGAACTCCTGAAGAATGCGGGTCCCAAGGACCTTCCCGTCCTCCAGAAGCTCTCTCCGGACGAGCTGGCACGGCACGTGCCTTTCGGGAAAGGGGAGATTTCCGCCAGATAGCTTAGCCAAGCCAACCAACCAACCAATCCGTCACGATTAAATATCTGCTTTCCCAATATTCTTTATGGACAATAGGTTCGAGAGGATAGAGCCGAACGAATGGTTCGAGAACTTCCGCTGGTTCGAGTCCTCCGAGGGGTTCAAGGTCGTGTGCGCGAAATCCGCTGACCAGAACATGCTGCTTCTGGAGAGGTACGGGGAGCCTAACGACCTCGTGTTCTATGCGGACATCCCGAACTCTAAGTTCGTATTAGTCAAGCCCAACAGGGGGCAGGTCGGAGAGGAGACAAAGAAGCAGGCCGCGGAGTTCGCTGCCGGGAACTCGGACGCGTGGAACAGGAACCTCACCCATGTGGATGTTTACTCCACCACAAAGGCCCAGATAAAGAAATCCACGGACCCTTCAAAGGCTTTCGGCTCCGCTTCTTTCATAATCTACGGCCACAGGGACACCTACAAGGATGTGGACGTGCGCCTCTCCATCGGGGTCAGGATGGTCGAAGGGGAGAAGGTCCCGAAGGTCGTGTGCGCCCCCGCGTCCGCGATAAGCCACAACGCCCACTTCTTCGTCACGCTCAAGCCGGGCATGAGGAGCGTCTCTGAGATAGCGGCCACTGTTCGGAACAAGATATTCCTGAAGACCCCGGACAGGTACAGGGTCATCGTGGAGAAGGTCAGGGAGGAGCAGCTCTACGATTACATACCGAACAATATGGTGGAGATCAGTTAGGATTATCCATTAAAAGTAATTATCACCCAAAATCATTTTTCTTTTAAGCCTGCGATAAACCCTGTCCGGAATATGCTCTCGTAAGAACCTGTAGATTGTTTCTGCATCCTGCTCTATAGTTTCATTATTTGAGCCGCCATCCACGCTTGCCTTTAATATTGCTTTTTCAGAAGGTTGAGCCATATGAACTTTGTATTTTATGGTCATAAAATCAAATAGATAGAAAGCTTTTTATGCTTTATTTCATCAGCTCATTGACCTTCTTTATGAACTGCTCCAAGGTCCCGAAGGGGATTTTGGCGCCGGCCGCGGTCTCATGACCTCCTCCTGAGCCGCCCACGGCAGCGGAGGCCGCCTCCGCAAGCCTGTTCAGAGCGATTTTAGAGTCATGGGAGCGCATGGTGATGTCCAGATACCTCTCCCTATTGTACACGCACAGCCCTAGCGGCTTCCCCGTGACAGTGGCCGCGAAAAGGGCGGCGGGGCCGCGGAAGCCAAAGGAGGGGGTGTCCGTGAGGTAACCCACTTTTCCCAGGGTCTTTGCCTTCTTCTTCACTATCTTATAGAGCTGGAACTCCCTCCTTACCGCGTCCTGCGCGCTCCTTACCAGGCCATCTATGTCTGAAGGCGTCTTCCCTTCCGCAAGAATCCTCACTATGTTCCTTTTAGCATCATAGGTCGAGAACTGCTCGTTCTTGGTCCCGAGGGAGATTGAGGAGACCTCGAAGTTTATCGCCCTCTTGTCCCAGTCCAAGATCTGCTTCCTTACAAAGTCCGTGTCCTCTGAATAGTCCCCTATCGCTCCATAAAGGGCCGGCCATATCATCTCCTTCGGGAGCTCCCTCTGGAAGTGCCTGTACACGAGTTCCGAAGCGCTGGATTTGTCGTCATGCACGAAAACCTCCAGGATTTTTCCGAGCCTTTCCTTCATTTCCCTGGAAAGGGGGTGGTGATCAAAATACATTATCCTTGCATCCGTCTCCCCCAGGACTTTCAGGAACCTCTGGTGATCGGACTTGTTTATGGCTATGTCCGAGATTATTATCCTCTCTGCCTCCGTGTTCCTCAGGTCATCGCAGACAGACACGGGCTTCGTGAAGAACACGCCGGCTCCTGGGAACTTCGCGAGCGCAATCGCCCCTGCGCATATCCCGTCGCAGTCCGCGTGGGTGAGAATCATGATTTTCATAACTTTTATTATTGGTTCCCAAATATTATATAGACCCCAATCCCTTCTTTCCCGAAAGAAGGTCTAGGGCTTACCCTAAGAAAGGGATTTACATAGGCAATGGGTAAATATTATAGG
>DATEYJ010000026.1:0-6117 GCA_035256265.1 archaeon | reverse complement strand
CTCTTTTTCGTGGGAGTGGTTCCCGAGGCTATGAGTCCCAGGACATGCATCCTCAGGACGGGCTCCACCCCGAGCTTGGAATATATCTTCTCGGGTTCGCCCTTTATGTACTGGTTCCACACATTCTTGGCGTCGCTCTCGCTCTTGGCCATGAGTATGCCCTGGCCTTCCGTGTCCCATCTCGGGCGGCCTGCCCGTCCGAGCATCTGGTGGATTTCCAGAACAGAGATGAAATCCATCCCTCCGAAGCGGGAGTAGCGCTTGAGGTCACGGATTATCACCCTCCATGCCGGCAAGTTGATTCCCGCCGCAAGCGTGGGCGTGGCGGAGATGATCTTGATTACCCCGTCTCTGAACGCATTCTCCACGAGAGATCTCTGCTGGTTCGCGAGGCCTGCATGGTGAAAGGCCACCCCGTTCCTTATGCACGCGGAGAGACGCTCGCACTGTTTTGTAGGATGGTCAAGGACATGAAGGATTTTTTCTGAGATCTCTGAGAGATTTTGGATGTCATCCTTGATGAGGGTCTTCTTCACGAACTCCCCCAGCCTCTCTGCCACGGACTCCGCGCTCTTGCGGGTGGATATGAAGACAAGGGCCTGCTTCTTCTGCCTTATGGAATCCCTCACGAGCTCCACAAGGGCAGGCTCCTCCGGACTAAGAGTAATCTCCTTCTTGGGAAGGAAGTTCACCTTGCTCTCATGGCACACTCCCATGTAGAGCTTCACCGGCCTGTAGTCTGACTTCACAGCCACCGCCCCGAGCCATTCCGCAAGCTCCTGGTAATTGCTTATTGTGGCCGAGAGACCGAGTATCCTCGGGTTCGAGGTATGTATGAGCCTGGACAGGACTATCTCCAGTGTCGGGCCTCTGTCAGGGGAGTCAAGGAGGTGGATCTCGTCCGCTATGACCAGGCCTATGGAGCCCGTCCAGTTTATCCCGTGCCTCAGGAGGGAATCCATCTTCTCCGAGGTCGCGATAATAAGGTCATAGTTCGCCAGCCAGGGGTCTGACTGGTCATAATCCCCTATGCTCATCCCTATCTTGAGACCCATCGGCTCGTATTTCTTCTTGAACTCCTCATACTTCTCGTTCGCGAGCGCCCTGAGCGGGACTATGTAGATGGCCTTCTTTCCCTCTTTCAGGATGGTGTACAGGGCGGCCATCTCCGCTATGAGCGTCTTGCCGGAGGCTGTGGGGGCTGCCACCACCATGTTCTTCCTTGAGAAGAGGCCTGATTTCACTGCAAGCTCCTGGACTGGGTTCAGGCCGGGTGCTTTGGAAGCTTCGAGAACCTTGGATACTATCTCTTCGGGCAGCATAGAATAAATTGAAAACCAAACAATATATAACTAAACGGAAGGTGCTCGAAGCACCTTCTCCGTTAAGTCGCGTGTTTCAGATTGTAATAAGGTGAAGTTATGAAAGAGGCTGCGCATGTTTTCGTGAGCGGGGTAGTGCAGGGAGTCTTCTACCGCTCTTGGGCAGAGGACACTGCAAAGGATTTCGGCCTGAAGGGATGGGTAAGGAACCTTCCGGACGGAAGGGTGGAGGCCTTCTTCGAAGGTGAGAAATCCAAAGTGGAGAAGATGCTCGAGCTCTGCAGGAAAGGGCCTCCCCACGCAAGGGTGGAGAGTGTGGATGTGAGGAAGGAGAGGCCTTCCGGGTTTGAGGGCTTTGAGGTAAGGAGATAGGACATTTCCGGATGGGTTAGGCTTTTATTCCTTGGCTGCCAAATAATCATATGGCTTGCATAACGCTTCTGGAAAAGGCGGCTTCTCTGGTTCTTGCAGTGCCTGTGCTCCTCGTATAGAGGGGCCCATAAACTTCTTCGTGGTCTTATGGGTCTTGCATATTCTTCTGGTGAGAGGAGAGAGGGTTTTGGGAATGGCTGGCTGGCCTCTTATCCACTGAGCGGATTTCTGGAAGAGCGGGTCCCTCCTGAAAGCTACTGGTGGAGGGCTCACAGGAAGCGCCTGAAATTCTATTCAAAGGATATTGAATTTGCCGAGGAGACCATGAGAGACCTGAAAAGGGTCCCCGGAGGCTCCAGGAAATTCAGGGCCAGCTCCAGTCACAGGTCCTTCTTAAGCCGTTACGAAATCGTTTTTATTGACGAAGATGGAAATAGTATAGAGGTGCCTGATGGAAGGTAAGGATTTCGCCAAAATCGAGCAGAAATGGCAGAAGAGGTGGGCGGAAGCGGGGATGTTCAAGGCCTCCGAGGACCCGAAGAAGAAAAAGTTCTACGTCCTGGAGATGTTCCCCTACCCCTCAGGAAGCGGGCTGCACATGGGACACGTGAGGAACTACGCGATGGGAGATTGCGTGGCGAGGTTCAGGAGGATGCAGGGATATAATGTGCTTTTTCCCATGGGATATGATGCCCTGGGACTTCCTGCGGAGAACGCGGCCATAAAGGCAAAGTCCCATCCGCGGATATTCACCCTCAAGGCAATAGAGACCATAAAGCAGCAGCAGAAAGAGCTTGGCTCAAGCTACGACTGGGACAGGGAGCTGGCCACGTGCTACCCCGAATACTATAGATGGAACCAGTGGTTCTTCCTGAAGTTCCTCGAGAGGGGGCTTGCCTACAGGAAGAAGGCTCCCATAAACTGGTGCCCGAAGGACAGGACGGTCCTTGCTAACGAGCAGGTGGAGGACGGGAAGTGCTGGAGGTGTGGCTCAAAGGTGGAGATAAAGAGCCTGGAGCAGTGGTTCTTCAGGATAACGGAATATGCGGAGGAGCTTCTCAAGGGACTGAAGAAGCTTGAGTGGCCCGAGAACGTCAAGACCATGCAAGAGAACTGGATTGGAAAGAGTGAGGGGACGCTTGTGCACTTCCCCATCAAAGGCTCCAAGGAGAAGATACCGATTTTCACCACCAGGCCTGACACGCTTTACGGTGTCACATTCATGGTCTTCGCTCCGGAGCATCCGATGGTCACGGAGATGGTAAAAGGCACAAAATACGAGGAGCCTGTGAAGAGGTTTGTGCGAAAGGTCGTGCTGGAGGACAGGTTCTCCAGGACGGATGAAGAGAAAGAGAAGGAAGGGCTTTACATAGGCAGGCATGCAATAAACCCCCTCACGAATGAGGAGATTCCCATCTACATAGCCAACTTCGTCCTGCTGGACTACGGGACAGGGGCCATAATGGCAGTCCCTGCGCATGACCAGAGGGACTTCATGTTCGCAAAGAAATACAAGATTCCTATAAAGGTGGTGATAAAGCCCCACCACTTCGACCTGGATCCCAAGGAGATGACCCGCGCATACACGGATTCCGGCGTTCTTGTGCACTCAGGGAAATTCTCCGGGATGACCAACACGAATGTCATGGATGACATAACCAGATACCTGCAGAAGAAAGGCTGGGGCAAGAAGACCGTCCAGTACAAGCTGCGCGACTGGCTCATATCCAGGCAGAGGTACTGGGGAACTCCAATCCCCATAGTCTACTGCGACAAGTGCGGCATGGTTCCCGTTCCCGAGAAAGACCTTCCCGTGCTTCTCCCGGAGAAGGTGAAATTCACAGGCAAGGGGAATCCTCTTGAGAACACCCCCTCTTTCGTGAACGCACCATGCCCGAAGTGCAAGGGAAAGGCCAGGCGCGAGACGGACACCATGGACACCTTCGTGGACTCCTCCTGGTACTACTTCCGCTACGCGAGCCCGAAATACGACAAGGCTCCTTTTGACAAGGAGAAGGCAGTATACTGGCTTCCCGTGGACCAGTACATAGGAGGCGTGGAGCACGCTATCCTCCACCTCCTCTATTCCCGCTTCTTCACGAAGGTCCTGAGGGACCTTAAGCTCACGAGCATAGACGAGCCTTTCAGCAGGCTGTTCACCCAGGGCATGGTGATAAAGGACGGGACGAAGATGAGCAAGTCCGTCGGGAATGTCGTGAGCCAGGAGGAGATAGCCGGGAAGTATGGCATAGACACGGCAAGGGTCTATCTTTTATTCCTGGCCTCTCCCGAGAAGGAGCTGGAATGGAGCGACGAGGGTGTGATAGGCGCGTTCAGGTTCCTTAATCGTGTTTCCTTGCTGACTGAGGATTCTCTCAAAACTAAAGGCAGGAGCAGTTCCACGAGCGCGGACAGGCAGATTATCAGCAAGATGCACAAGACCATAAAGGAAGTCACGGATTACATGGAAGGCTTCAGGTTCAACCTCGCGATAGGCTCGCTCATGAGCTTTCTGAACGACCTCCAGAGATACAGGGAGGACCCGAACAAGCAGGTTTTCAGGGAATCCCTGGAGAGCCTCCTGGTCATGCTCTCCCCATTCGCTCCGCACACCGCGGAAGAGCTATGGGAGAGGACAGGCCACAAGGGATTCGTATCCGTCCAGAAGTGGCCTTCTGCCAACGAGAAGCTCATAGATCCCAGACTGAAGCTCATGGAGCAGCTTGCGGAGCAGACCCGCGAGGACATGAGGAGCGTGATAAGGCTCGTTGGAAGGCAGCCCAAGGAGATAAGGATATACGTGAGCCCTGTCTGGAAGCACGAGGTCTACAATGAGATTCTTTCTGTCGCCAAGACTCCCGAGAAGATAATCCCGGCTGTCATGAAGGGCCCCCACGGAAAGCAGGGAAGCCACGCCCTGAAGTTCGCGCAGAACCTCGCGAAGAATGCCATGTCCCTGAAGCGCGTGCTCAGCCAGGAGGATGAATTCTCCGCCCTCTCGGATAACAAGAAATCCCTGGAGAAGGAATTCGGCTGCAAGGTCTCCATACTCAAAGCCGACCTGGAGAAAAGCGAGAAGGCCATGAGGGCTGAGCCCGGGAAGCCTGGTATAGAAGTGATTTGAGAAAGAAGTCGGCAAAGCCAACTTCAAACTATTTAAATTCTATGTGCAATTTTTAACATGCCTCTGCTGCTCATACTCGGGATACTTGACCTCATCGCAGGCGCAGCCCTCGCGCTATCGGGATTCGTCCCGCTCACCGCTATAGGCTTCATCTTCGCCATAGGGATAATCCTCACCCTCAAGGGCGTGATATCCTACCTCATGGCTGCGGGAGCGGGCTTCTATTTCGACTTCCTGGGGATACTGGACGTGCTCTCGGGCATATTCCTCATACTCGCCTTCTACGGGACGGCCCTGGGCTTCGCGGTCTGGTTCGGGCTGGCCATGATACTGAAGGCGCTGTGGTCTATTGTGATGTTCATGGTGAGGTAGAACGAAAAAATAAATTACAAGCATCTTCCTTCTGAGCAGCCATTAGGGCAGACAAATAATTCGTTTTTGAATGTATTATTTTCACAGAAAACTTCAATTAAGTTACTGCCGTTCATGCAGAAATCTCTGACATCTACCACATTTACATTAACAGAATTTTCTTTATTGTTGGGTCCAAGATATTCTAAGCTCTCTATTCGGAGTGTTGTGGTTGAATATGTATAGGTTTCTCCAATCATTACCATCTTTGATTCTGTAAAACCATATTCACCTATCAATGTCAAATTAGCAGTATTATTATTGATAACATTTAATTTTTCTTGACTAGAAGGAAATGTGTATTCAGATAAAATACTGCTTTTCGCGAACCCGCTAACTATTCCCTTCACATAATAGTTCTTCCCGCCGTCGGAGTCCGAGCAAATGTGGAGGCAATCCTGGGGGCACGCTGCCTTGTGACATATAGCAACCGTAGGACATGGAGGATTCTCATATGAGCATGAGGGACAATTACCAGATTCCCCAGTGTCGCATATCCCGTTGCCGCAAGTTGAATTTACGGATGTCGGACAGGGATAGAACTCGCAGTTCTTATTCGGGTTCCTGCCCACGGCTGTGCCGTCAGGGCATATTTTGGCCTCCTCTGTGCATGCTGTGGTTCTGGTCCACTTGCACCTTCCTTGTGCTGCTGATTCACCTATTATTGCTGCTGTTGCCGCTGGGGTGACGGAGTCTATTATGCATTTGCATGCCATCCCGTATTTGGCTGAATTGTAGCAGTCCTTGTACTCGCAGGTTGTTATTGCAGGCTCTTCCTGTACGCTCTGGCATACCTGGCCTGAGCAGCCTCCTGTTACGCAGTCACTGTTACTTGCACAGAAGCCCTGTGTTGAGCTTCCGCAGAATTCGGTCGGGGTGGTCTCTGGA
>DATEYJ010000025.1:0-19972 GCA_035256265.1 archaeon | reverse complement strand
CTCGTTGTCCGGGATTTCGCATGGTCCGCAATCCAGAGCGCATTCGCAATCCTCCTGGCAGGCAGACCAGCTCTCTGTCTCCTCGCATTCCCCATTCCCGCAGCATGGAATTATGGCTTCATGCTTGCATTCATAATCTGTCTCTTCGGAGCAGGAATCCGTTGTGCATGGATTGCTGTCTTCGCAAGAAGGGCAACTCCTCTCAGGCGGCTGGTCCTGAGCCTCTTCTTCCTGAGGGATATCGATGTTTTCTGTCGTTGTGCTTTGCTCTTCTGTTTCCTCTTCGTTTGATTCCTCCACGGTTTCGTTCTGCTCTGGCGATGAGGAACTCTCGCTTTGGGATTTCTCAAACTCCTCGAACTCCTTGTGCAGCTCTTCTATGCTTTCCGGGGCCTGCGCTTCCTTCGTATCGGTTATAGTGAGCTTTGCCGTCTCAGTTATCTGTCCTGTATTGGAAGCGGTGTCGGAAGTGCAGCCCGAAACAAAAAGCAGGGATACGAGAAAGAATATCGGGATGAGGGACTTCATAAAATTAATTGGTCCCTCTTCTATTTTAAATGAATACGGACCCGGTGGGAATCGAACCCACGACCTACAGCTGACTTCTGGAAAGACGGCCTCGTATCATTACCGGATTAAACGGTTACTGATGCGACCAAGCCGTCAATCTCATAGGAGGCTGCCGCTCTATCCTACTGAGCTACGGGCCCACGCATAGGATTAATAGGACACGCCTGTTATATATTTATCTCTCCCAAACAGATAATTAACTATGACGCGCATAATAGCCATTGCGAGCGGCAAGGGAGGGGTGGGCAAGACCACCATGGTTTCCAACCTCGCGGCCAGCCTTTCTCATTTCAAGAAATCCGTTGTGGCGATAGACGCCAACCTCACGACTTCCAATTTGGGATTGCACTTGGGGATACCGCTCTATCCAGTCACACTGAATGATGTGCTCATCGGGAGGGCGAAGGTGAAGGACGCGCTTTACTACCATTCCGCTGGATTCAGGATAATACCAGGGGACGTTTCCCTCTCCAAGCTCATGGTCCCGCAGGCCGGAAAGCTCATGGATGTGCTTTACAGGATCGCAGGGGATGCGGACTTCATCCTTGTGGACACCTCTGCCGGCCTCGGGAAGGAAACGCAGGCAGCTATAAAGGCCGCGGACGAGCTCATAACAGTCACCAACCCTGAAATGCCAGCGATAACGGACGCCCTGAAGCTATCAAGAATCGCAAGGGACTGCGAAACAAGGAACATCGGGGTTATCGTGAACAGGGTGAAGGGCATGCCTCATGAGGTTCCCTTGAGCAGGATAGGGGAATTCCTGGAGCTGCCTGTCATAGGGAAGATACAGGAAGACCACAATGTCGGGAGATCCATTGCGAGCAGGGAGCCTGTGGTCCTGTACAGGCCGAACTCCATAGCGTCCCAGCAGATAAAGGCCATAGCGGCAGGCCTCATAGGGGAGAGCTATTCCATAAGAAGGCCTGTCACGCACAGGTTCTTCGGGTGGCTCAGGTACTGATTTTGGGCAATTATATCCCAAGAGAATTTGCTATCTTCTGTAAATCTATCTCGAAAGCGGCAGCCGGATTGTTGAGCTCGAAGCTCGCGAGGACCCTGGGATGGACCTCTCCGAAAATCCCTATCTCCTTTCCGTCCAGGAGGACGGCCCCGCACCTGCCTGGTATGAAGCTCTCGTGCTTGCATGGCTTCATCTCCCAGCTAACCCCGAGGTTGTCCCTCACGGAATTCAGGATGGAGATTATCTCGGAGAGGGAGGCCTGGGGATGCGTGGCCAGGCCTGCCAGCTTCCTTATGTTGGAGGCCCGCGTCTCTGAGCTGTCAGGGATTATGCAGTCCCCTGCCTCGAATATCCTCTGCGGAAAGCGCCTGTGCTTGTTGAGCCTGCAATTGTCAAGAAGCCCGGGAATCAGCCATCTCCTGCATATCGCGTATTCCTGGGATATGGGATTGCTTATCTCGGCCGCCTCATCCTCCTTTGTGCTCATTCGCGAGAACTGCCTTTCCTTGGAGGTGAGCGTGTAGTTCAGGACCTCCTGGAAGCCCAGGCCTATCATGAGCTCCCTTATCCTGTTGGTGAATTCCTCCATCCTGCTCGCCTCCCCTCTCGAGGGGAGCCTTGGCATCTCGGGGATTATGTCAGAGAAGCTGTATGCTATGCCTATGTCCTCCATTATGTCAACTGGATGGAGTATATCAGCACGGTACGCCGGGATAAGGACCTCTGCCATGCTCTTCCTTATCGTGGCGCCGTATCCCATCCTTTCCAGGAAGGACTGCATGTCCCTGTTGCTTATCTCCAGGCCTAAAAGCTTTCTTGTATCGTCCATGCTCACCTGCATGAGCCTCGGGGAAAGGTCGGGCCTTATATTGCCCCCCAGCTTCACGGCCTCTATCTTCCCTCCTCTTTTCTCAAGCGCGGCTGCCAGGATGTTAAGGGAGAAGTTTATGGCCTTCTCGTCAGAGCCTGTTATGTCCATGAAGAAGTCCGTGGTCTCCTCCGTCACCTTGGTAAGCTCCCCGTTTATTATGGGAGGGAAGGAGAGGACCTGGCCCTTGGAATCCACTATTATCGGCCACTTGCTTGCGCCCTTGACCAGATGCGCATACGCTATCCCTTTTGGATGGCTCTGGATTATCTGGCGGAGGTTCATCCTCTTATTGGAATTAAGCGGGATGAAGCTTATCCCCTCGGGGAGAATCTCCTTGTAGAAGAATGGCTGTGTGACTTTCGAGATATCGTGAAGGCCTATCGCGACCTTTTTCCTGTCCCTTCCGAGGGTGAGGTCCAGCGTCTCCTGCAGTTGCATTATGGAGCGTACCATGCTGTCTGACATGCGCACGCCGCGGACCACAGCGCATGTTATGAAGGGCCTGAGGGAGACGCGGGAAACGTTCATCGTTATCTTCGCGCTTGATAGCTCGAACTTGGAAAGCCCAGGCCTCACGTTCAGCCATGCCCCGAGCTGCCTTGCCATCCCCTCTGCTGAGAAAAGGTCTGGCCTGTCCGGAGTGACCTCTATCTTCAGCTCGGTACCGTTCCATTCCTCTATGCTGAGCTTGTTAAGCGGGAGGACCCTCTTCAGCTCCTCATCTGAGACCTTCCTTCCTATAAGAGATTTCAGGTCCTCTGAATCCACAGTAACAATTGGCATGTCAAATCACGAGTTTCTTGTTCTTGAGCCATTCAAGGTCGTTGCTGAAGAGGTCGCGCGAATCAGTTATCCCGAGCTTTATCATCGCCAGCCTTCCGAAGCCTATGCCCCATGCAAGCACAGGGACGTCCACTCCAAGGGGCTGCGTGACCTCGGGCCTGAATATCCCTGAGCCGGCCAGTTCTATCCATCTCCCGTTTATCAGGCCGTCCATCTCGACAGACGGCTCTGTGAAGGGGAAGTAACCGGGCCTGAACCTTATCTCCTTCGCGCCTGCTATCTCCTCCCCGAACATCTTCAGGTAGCCGAGAAGGTGGCGGAGGTTCATGCCCTCTCCCACCACTATTCCCTCGCACTGGAGGAACTCCACTGAGTGGGTGGCGTCTATCACATCAGGCCTGAAGTTCCTGTCTATTGTGAAGAATTTACCGTGCCTTGCGCCTCCTGCAAGCGTGCGGGCCGAGACAGATGTGGTCTGGGAGCGCAGGATGAGGTTGAGCGTCTGTTCCGGGTTCCAGGAGCCCCAGCCTGAGGAGCCTGTTGTCCATCCGTTCATGTGCGTGTCTGAGACGCGCTTGAGTGTGAGCCTGTCCCGCACCTCTCCGCTCTTGGGACGCTTCAGATGGAAGACGTCGTGTATGCCCCTTGCAGGATGGTCCTGCGGCATGAAGAGCGCGTCAGAGTTCCAGAATTCAAGCTCCACGTAGGGACCCTTCACCTCCTGAAAGCCCAGGCTTATCAGCTTCTGGCGCGTGTAGTTCATGAACTGGACATATGGATGCATCTTCGCGGGGATTGCTGTGGGGACGGGAGTATGTATGTCATATGGCCTGAATGCCTTCCTTTTCCAGGCTCCTGTCTTAAGCTCCTGCGGCGTGAGCTGGCCTGTCTCCTCCTTCACTGAGGAAAGCTGGGGTATGATAGCCTTCCCTTCAGGAGTGAGGACGAAGCTCCTTCTCCTGGATTCCGAGACCGTTACTAGGGTCCTGCTTTTCAGCTCTATCAGGGTCCTCTCGTCCGCGCTTCCTGTCTCAAGCGCCCTTTCCACGTCTGTCTTTTTGGAGAGGCTTGACTTGCCTTCCTTCGTGACCCTTATCTTCCCTTTCTCTATCTCTATCCAGCCGTTCTTCTTGGCCCAGGCAAGCGCGATCGTGAGGTCAGGGACCTTTTTCCTCAGGTATTCAAGCGAGCACTCCTTCTCGCATGCCTTCAGAAGGAGCTTTTCCGGAAGGCCGAGCTTGGAGTATTTCCTGCCTTCGGGAGTGGGGGAGATTTTTATGTCCTTCGTTTCCCTGTAGTCTATGAGACTTTTGAGCTTGAGCCAGAGCCCGGCCTTGTTCACTGCATCCGGGGAGAGCTTCGTCTCTTTCGCTATAATCTCGTCCTGGGTTTCCCCTGTCTTCCCCAAGTAAATGAGGATTGCCCTTTCTTGGGGATGGAGCTTTCTTGCAGAATCGGCAGGCATGTTAATCACTTGGTGTGTTGCTATTTATTGTTTTGCGCATAAAAATAACCATGACTTGGTCGGACATATGGAAAAGCGTGGAGGACGTGCGTTTCGAGGGAGAGACCTACAGGTGGTTCTTCTACAGGAGCCTTCTCGGGGATTATGACTTCAGGCGCAAGAGTGTCCTGGAGATAGGCTGCGGCACCGGGATAAACTCCATCCTCATGGCAAGGGCCGGCGCGAAAGTCACTTTCCTGGACAATTCCCAGGAGGCCCTGGACATAGTGAAGAAGACCTTGGATAAGTTCTCCCTTGAAGGCGAAATCGTATGCGAGAATGCTTTCAATCACGGCTTTGAAAACGAATTCGACCTCGTGCATTCCGAGGGCGTTATAGAGCATTTCAGGGGCGAGTACAGGCAGGCTATCCTGGATGCTCATTCAAAGGCCGCCAAAAGGGGAGGGAAGGTCCTTGTCATAGTCCCGAACATGAAATGCCCTCCCTATAGGGTAGGGAAATATCTTGCTGAAAAGGCGGGCACGTGGATATACGGGAACGAGTATCCGTACAGTAAGAAGGAGCTGGAGTTCCGCATGCGGAAATCCGGCCTGAAGATTGAAAGATTGCAGGGGGCTGAGGTCGCATTCTCCCCAGGATGGCTCTTCTCTCCCATGTGGCAGAAATCCCCTGGCGTTCTAAAGAGGTCCATCGGCTCTAAAGCGAACAGAACTGTGGCTGGCCTTAATTACGGCCCGCACTTCCTGAACGGGTGGGGTGTGGTGCTGGGAACGGTTGGGAGGAAGGACTAGAACGCATTAGATTCTTGCGCGAAGTCGGCTTCGCCGACTTCTTTCCAGAGTCAGCGTCTTGCATGAAGGCGACTCTTATCGCCTTCTTTCTAACATTTCCAGTCGCTCAGGTTGAACTCCCTCTTGTTGTATCTCCGCTGGGAGAAGCCCGAGGCCATGCCCCTCAAGTAGAAGAATATCACAAGGGGATAGTAGAAGAAAAGGTAAGGGACCAGCAGCGCAAGCTCCTCCGCCTTCTTGTTCTCCCTCCACGTCACAATCGTGAGGTGGCCCAGGCTCCCGGTCACCACGACAGCGAAGAAAATGTAGAGAAGGGGGATGCTGAAGAGCAGCACGGTCCCCACGAAGCTTGTCAGGGAGTATGAGTAAAGGGCGTACAGTATGAGCAGGGGGATGAAGAGGTAGAACTGCCATATTAGGATTCCTATTATGCCGAATATGAGGAAGATGTAGGGGAAATAATGGAGGGAGAACTGGCTGCTGTGCGAGTATGTGCGGCGGAAGTTTAGGAAGGAATATGCAGATCCTTTGCCCCACCTTATCCTCTGGTTCTTCAGCTCGCCTATCGTCTCGGCCTCGCGCGTCCTCACTATCGCTGAGGGCTCGTATTGTATCCTGTGGCCGGATTCCAGAACCTTTGCAGCGAAATCCACGTCCTCTATGAGCGTCTCTGACCACCCTCCCACCTTTTCGAAGAAGCTCCTGCGTATGGCTATCCCGCATCCGCGGAAGGACAGCATTGAGCCGAAATACATGTCTGCCTTGAACATGGTTGAATTGAAGCTGTTTTCAAGGGAGGCGAGCTTGGGGAATATACCTCTGCCCTCCTGGGCCACATATCTGGGAGCCACCGCGGCTATGTCCTTTCTGGCGAACCAGGGGATTATCCTTGAGAGGGCGTCCTTGTCCATGGTCGTGTCCGCGTCCAGGAAGAACAGGATATCGCCTTTTGTTCTCTTTACTGCCCTGTTGAGGGCGTTGCATTTGCCCTGCCTCTTCCTGCTATGGAGCACGCGGACGCCGAGCTCCCTGCATATCTGAGGGACCCTGTCCGGGCAGTCGTTCACCACAAGTATCTCTTTCCTCCCGTATGAGACGGCCTTGGCTGATTCTATGGTCTTCCTTATGGTCTTCTCTGATTTGTAGGCAGGGATTATTATGGAAACGAACGGCTGGTTTCTGGCCTTTGGCCTGGAAAGCGTGGACTCCCACCTCCACCCAAAAAACCAGAAAGCTCCCGCAAGGAAAAAAAGGCCTACCAAAACCGATAGCCAAAGCTCTAATATCATGTTTATATTGCCTGTCCAGACTTTATATCCCTTTGGACCTGTTCTTATATCCGCATTTAAAGAATCGATTTTTATATTATTTAATGATAAATGAAAATGTGCCGGTATCTATAATAATACCAACGCTGAACGAAGAAAGGTACATAGAAGAGACTCTTCTGAGCATAAAAAACCAGACATATAAAAACATAGAGATTATAGTCTCGGACGGGTGCTCTGGCGATAAAACGGTTGATATAGCAAGAAAATACACGGACAAGGTTATAGTTAAGAAAACGAACATAGCCGCTGCGAGGAATATAGGAGTGAAGCACGCTAAAGGCGAGATATTCATTTTTCTTGATGCGGATTCCTGCCTTGAGCCTGCCTGGGTTCAGAGGACCTTAAGATTTTTCAATGGACGCGATAATGACCTCGTGTTCGGCCCCGTAAAACCGAAGCAGGGGAACCTGAGGGCCAAATTCATATGCAAGTTTGGCTGGGACCTCATACCAAGGTTCTTCACGTGGATAGGGCTGCCCCAGTTCTCCGGAGTGAGCATAGCCATCAGGAAATCCGCGTTTGAGCGTGTAGGCGGCTTCAGGGAGAACATGAACGCGACCGAGGATATTGACATGGGTTTCAGGATAAGGCGGTGCGGCAAGGTTGCATTCAACAAATATGTGAAATGCTATACCTCGATGAGAAGGTTTGAAAACGGCGGGTATTCGTTCTGGGTGGCCAGATGGGCGTTTGACTGGGTAAATTATATCTTCACAAAGAACAGCAGCTTTTCAGAATATCCCGTATTCAGGTAGCTGCTTGTGCATAGAAAACTACTTTTAAAACACAACCTCCATACTAAAGAAAGAAGGCGTGGAGACCGAAGGTGCACGAAAGTTAGAAGGCGGCTCGGCCGCTTTCAGGCAAGAAGCCACCTTCAAACGCAAATCCGCCTTCAGTCTAGGGTGCGGTCCTATGGAAGACAAAACGGATTCAATACTGGACATAGCCAAGAGAAGGGGATTCTTCTGGCAGGACTCTCTCATGCACGGGGCCATGGCAGGCTTTTACGATTATGCCCATCTGGGGTGCCTCCTCAAGAACAAGTGGCAGGACATGTGGAGGGAGTTCTTCCTTGGAATGGATGACAACTTCTACGAGATATCTGCGTGCCACATAATGCCTGAGCATGTCTTCAAGGCTTCAGGCCACCTGGCCTCTTTTGTGGATCCTGTGGTAAGGTGCAGGAAATGCGGGAACACGGAAAGGGCTGACCACATAATAGAGGATGCCTTGAAGGAGAATTTCGAGGGCGCCTCTCTCGAGAGGATGAACGAGCTCATAAGGGAGCACAACATAAGGTGCCCGAAATGCAAGGGCCCTCTTGAGGAGACGGGGATACTGAACATGATGTTTCCCTTAAGCGTGGGCACAGGCGAGGAGTCTAGGAAGGCCTACCTGAGCCCTGAGACCGCGCAGGGAGCTTACATAAACTTCAAGCTCGAGTTCGAGTGCCTGCGGAGGAAGCTTCCCATGGGCCTTGCCATAATCGGGAAGGCTTACAGGAACGAAATCTCGCCCAGGAACGTGCTCATTCGCCAGCGCGAGTTCACGCAGGCCGAGCTGCAGATATTCTTTGACCCGGACACCATAGTGGAGCATCCCAGGTTCGGGGAGGTGGTGGGTTATCCTATCAGAGTCTTTCCGGCAGCCAACAGGGATTCCGGAAGGATAGAGGAAATCCCGGCGGGGGAGGTTGTCAGCAAGCTGGGGATGCCTAAGTTCTATGTGTACCATATGGCAAAAATCCAGCAGTTCTACCTAGACGTCCTTAAGCTTCCCAGGGAGATATTTAGGTTCAGGCAACTGACTGACGAGGAGAAGGCCTTCTACAACAAGTTCCACTGGGACATAGAGCTAAAGCTGGAGAGCCTCGGGGGCTTCAAGGAGGTCGCCGGCCTTCACTACAGGACCGACCATGATTTGGCAGGGCATCAGAAGGTCTCGGGCCAGTCCCAAGAGATAAACATTGAGGGGAAGAAGTTCATCCCCCATGTCCTGGAGCTCAGCTTCGGGGTGGACAGGAATATTTACGCCCTCTTTGAGCTTGCAATGGGGCAGGAAAAGGTAGAAGGGAAGGAAGAGCGCACTGTTATGAAGTTCCCCAGGATGGTGTCCCCGCTGGACGCAGGGATATTCCCGCTCGTGAACAAGGACGGCCTGCCTGAAAAGGCCAGGGATGTGCAAAAGCTTCTGAAAGATCACGGGTTTATGGTATTCTATGACGGCTCGGGGAGCATAGGCCGTCGCTATAGAAGGATAGATGAGATTGGTGTGGCCGCAGGGATAACAATAGATTATGATTCTTTGCAGAACGGGGATGTCACTCTCAGGGACAGGGATTCTCTCAAGCAGGTTCGCGTGAAGATTGTCGAGCTTCCGGATGTGCTTAAGCGCTTCCTGCACGGGGAGGAACTGGAGAATCTGGGGGAGCCTCTTGAACAATTCCAGAGCAACAAAACTTAAATTATTAAGTCATAATATTGATGTATGGCTATACAAGTTGTTTTGTATCCGTGCAGAGGAACTCCCGAGTTGGACATCAGCGTGTTGCATGTTTATGCGCTTGGTTTGGAAGAACCTCGCTCTTATCTAAGTGGAAAGGAAGCTCATAAAATGTTTCCCGGGGGATTTAATATTTCAGGAAAAACTGTCCTATGCCCTGTATGCGAAGCATACAGAAGCGGGAAAATAGAAATGAATTTGAGAAAGCGCTAGTTTTAACTGTAGGTTCTTCAAATTGTGTGTGCTTAAGCAGTGATTAAGCGTTGCTTAAGCGATGTGGTTGGAAGGCGGCTTTGCCTTCTTTCTAATCGTGCATCTTCCTGAAGAACCTGTCTTTTACCAGCGTGGCTATGGCCACGGTGCTGGCCACGGCAGCTATTTCTATCCAGTCCAGTAGGTCCAGGGCGGTGGTCTCGAAGGCCGGCTGGAGGAATGGTGTGTATATCACGGCCGCCTGGAGCGCGAATGTGATGGCCATGGCAAGGATGAGCTTCCTGTTGGAGAAGAGGCTGAGCCCGTACCTTGAGCGGACGGACTGTATGCGTACCATCTCGAAGGCCACGATTGCCGTGAACGCCACTGTCATGGCCTTGACCGCTCCTGTGTGGAGGTTGTATGAGAACAGGGCAAGCGTTCCCGCGAGCATCATCGCTCCTACTATACATATGTCTATGAACATGCTCCTGGAGAGGATGTTCTCCTTTGGGGAGCGCGGTGGCCTGTCCATCACGTTCTTTGCTGGAGGGTCTGAGCCCAGGGCCAGGGCTGGAAGGCCGTCCGTGAGAAGGTTTATCCAGAGTATCTGGATTGCCGTGAGCGGAAGCAGCACCCTGCCCGTGGCAGGGTCTGTGAACCCTATGAGCATGGCAGCGAAGACTATGAGCACCTCCCCGAAGTTGGTGGAGAGCATGTACTGGATGAACTTCTTTATGTTGTCATATATCTGGCGGCCTCCCTTCACAGCTGCCACTATACTGGAGAAGTTGTCATCAGCCAGGACCATGTCCGAGGCCTCCTTCGCCACGTCTGTCCCGTTTATGCCCATGGCCACGCCTATGTCCGCCTTCTTCAGGGCAGGGGCGTCATTCACCCCGTCGCCGGTCATGGCGATTATGTGGCCTTTCTTCTTGAACGCGTCCACTATGCGCACCTTGTGCTCGGGGTTCACGCGGGCGTAAACCCTCACCTGCTCCACTATACTCTCGAGCTCTGGTTCGCCCATCCTGTCAAGCTCTTCTCCTGTGAGCGCCTTTTCTTCAGGGCTGTCTGTTATCTTGATTTCTTTCGCGATCGCGACTGCTGTGTTCAGGTGGTCTCCTGTAATCATGACCACCTTTATCCCGGCCTTCCTGCAGGTGGCTATGTCCTCCCTCACCCCGTCCCTCGGCGGGTCTATCATCCCTACTAGACCCAGGAAGGTCAGGTTGGACTCTATGCTTTTATCATTCTCGCTCCCCCGGACCTCTTTGTAGGCGATTGCGAGGACCCTCAAGGCCTCTCCTGTCAGGTTGGAGTTGGCTGCAATTATTTTTTTCCTGTCAGCTGGAGTCAGCTCTTTCGGCTTTCCGTTTGAGTAGGAATGCGTACATAAGGAAAGTATCTTTTCAGGCGCGCCCTTCACGCAGGCCAAGGTTTTCTTCTGCGGGGTTGCATGGATTGTTGTCATCATTTTCCTTTCCGAGGTGAATGGTATCTCCTTCTTTCTTGGGAATTCTGCAAGGGAGAGGCCTGCTTTCTGGGATGCCACTATTAAAGCGCCCTCTGTCGGATCGCCTATCACTTTTCCGTTCTCCAGTTCCGCATTGCTGCAGAGAGATGCTGTCCTTAGGATAAGCTCAAGCGTCTTGTCCTTGGAGGGTGAGATTTCCTTGTCGCAGGCAAGGAACTTGCCTTCGGGCTTGTAGCCTTCCCCTGTAACTGATATCGTTGCTCCAGCATGCCATATCTTGCGCACGGTCATTTCGTTTTTGGTCAGGGTTCCGGTCTTGTCCGCGCATATAACTGTTGTGGAACCAAGCGCTTCCACAGCTGGGAGCTTTCTTATTATCGCGTTATTTTTGGAGAGCTTCTGCAGGCCCAGGGCAAGGGTTATTGTGACCACGGCCGGGAGTCCTTCCGGTATTGCTGCCACTGCAAGGGCTATCCCTGTTATTATCATGGTGAAAATCGGCTCGCCCCTGAGCACGCCTGTAAGGATGACTATGCCGCATATTGAGATTATTATGAGGCCCAGCTTCTTCCCGAACACGCCAAGCTTTTTCTGGAGCGGGGTGCTTTCTTCTCCTGCCTCCTGGATCGTGTGGGCGATCTTGCCCATCTCGCTCTTCATCCCGGTTTCGGCAACAACTCCCACGCCTCTTCCGTAGGTCACAACCGTCCCCATCCAGGCCATGTTCTTCCTTTCGGCAAGGACAGAGTTCCTGAAAATCTCTGTTTTTTTCGTGACAGGGGCGGATTCTCCTGTTATTATGGACTCGTCTATCTGGAGGTCTGTTGTCTCAAGTATCCTGAGGTCCGCGGGGACCTTTGTGCCCTGCTCGAGAACCACGATATCCCCAGGGACCAGGAGCTTGCTAGCTATGGTCTGCTTCTTCCCGTCTCGGAGGACCACGCTTTCCGGTGAGGACAGCCTCTTAAGCGCTTCTATGGCTTTCTCAGCTTTGTATTCCTGGAAGAACCCGAAAATCGCGTTCAGTATGACTATCGCTACGATCGCTGCCGCGTCCAGGACCTCGCCTATCACGGCGGAGAAGACCGTGGCGCCGATCAGGATAATCACGAGGATGCTCTTGAACTGATTCAAAAAGATTTCGAGCCTGCTTATCCTCTTCTCTTCCTTGAGCTCGTTCGGACCGTATCTCAGGAGCCTGGCCTGGGCCTCCTGCTCGGAAAGGCCTTTCTCGCTTGACTGAAGCTCCTTTAGAACTTGCTTTGCCTCTAGCTCGTTCCACCCGGCTGCCATAATTATAATTAGTTGGGGCGGCTTATATTTCGGCTGATGAGCTTGAGGCTGAATTTGGGTTGGTAGATGCTACTGCAGTTCATTCTAAGGTTACAACTTCTTTCCAAAATTAGCGGTGGTGCTCTTCCTTCAGCTTTAGGATGGCCTCTGCTATGTCGTTGGTCTGGTCAAGGACGCGCTTGGCCTCGTCGTGGGAGACGCCTGCCTTCTCGGCGACAATCTCGACGTCGTCCTCGCCCTCGTCGTCTTCCTTCTCTGTCACGTCGCCTGTTATCTGGAAGGTGTCCTGGCCCATCACGTTGACCTTGGTCACGTGGGGGTTGTCTATCAGTATCTCCCCGCCAGCAGAGAGCTTGATCACCACCTGCTCGGCGTCTATCTCCTCCATCTTCATGCCGAGCTGCTTGGCCATCTTCTCCATCTGCTTGGGGTCGAGCTTCATGATATCACTGTATCACTATTGGAGAATATTGGGGGAGGTATTTTAAAAGCCTTAAATTGGCTATTGGAAAACCACCTTTCCGAAATATATTCCTCGGGTGGGAATGTCCTTTTATTAGTTGGAGACAAAAGAAGTAATGTTCTTTAAATTGGCCGAGAGGGCCTTAAACCGATTCGAATGAGAGACTTTACGTGTTTGTTTGAAAGCGGCACTCCAGAACGAAGGCGCCTTGGCGCCTTCAAAGGAATGTTCGCTTTCTGTCCAATGGTAGGGTGTGTGGATGGAGATACAGGTGCTGGATGTAGACTACGTGACCTTGAACGAGGACCCTATCATAAGGATTTTCGGCAAAACGCCTGAAGGCAAGACCGTATGCGCTTTCTATGAGGGCTACAGGCCTTATTTCTATGCGGACTTCGTGCCCGAGGTCCTTAGGATACTTGACCCGGAGAAGGAAGGCCAGGTAGTGGGCATAGAGTCCGTCAAGCGAATCTCTGTGATGGGCTACCAGCTTCCGAAGGACTTCTATAAGATAACCCTGCACAACCCCGCGAGGACGCCTGAGCTGAGGGAGAAGGTGAAGGCCGCGGGGATAAGGACGTATGAGGCGGACATACTCTTCAAGTACAGGTTCATGAATGACATAGGGCTGGGGAGCTTGAGGTGGGTGAAGCTGGAATGCGAGCCTGCCAAGACAGGGACGGTGAATGTGGATTCCTGCGTAAGGGTAAAGGAGATAAGGCCATCAAAGATCGAGCAGGACGCCCCTCTGAGGTGCATGGCTGTGGACATAGAGTGCGTGCCTTTGAGGAAGGGCACCGCGCCCGAGGCGAGCAAGGATCCCATAGTCATGATTGCCCTCTCCTTCAGCACGCCCTTCAGGGAAAAGGAGAACGTGGTCCTCTCCACGAGGGCGGACGGGGAAGTGGCAAGCTTCGAGGGAGAGAAGGAGATGCTTGAGGAGTTCGTGAAAATTGTGTATGATTATGACCCGGACATACTCACAGGATACAATATACAGGACTTTGACATGCCCTACATACTGGAGAGGATGAGGAGGAACAAGGTCCAGACTATACTAGGCAGGTGCATGCAGAAGCACGCGAACTCCAGGAAGACCATGGCCAGGCAGAAGACCTCTATTGTGGGGAGGGTCATAGTGGACAGCTACGAGCTTGTCAAGAAGGACTTCTCCCTCGTGAGGTACGGCCTGGATTTCGTCTCACAGTCACTCCTGAAGCAGAAGAAGGAGGATGTGAAGCACTCTGAGATAGAGAAGCTCTGGTCGGGGAGCAGGGAGGACTTCTCGAGGCTCGTGAGCTACGCCAGGATTGATGCGTGCCTTGCCATGGACCTTGTGCTCAAGCTCAACCTCATGGAAAAATACATGGCACTTTCCAAGGTGTCCGGGACGCTCCTCCAGGACGTGATGGACGGCGGGGAGACCTCCAGGATAGAGAACTTCCTCCTCAGGGAATTCAACAAGCGTGGGTTCATACTCCCGTGCAAGCCCGAGGCAAGGGATGTGGAGAAGAGAGAGGGTGTCATGGGCAAGGACCTCAAGGGCGGGTTCGTCCTTGAGCCTGACAAGAAGCTGCATTCCTATGTGGCTGTCTTTGACTTCAAGTCCATGTATCCCTCAATAATAAGGACGTATAATGTGTGCCCGACCACCATACTGAAGGGCGTGCAGATGGATGGCGCGATAGAGAGCCCCCTGGGCACGAAGTTCGCGCCAAAGGAGGTCAGGAGCGGGATAATCCCGGGAATACTCGAGGGTCTTATGGACAGGAGGCAGGTGGTCAGGAAGGCCATGAGATCTGTCAAGGACCCTGCCAAGAAGAGGATGCTCAATGCGGAGCAGTACGCGCTCAAGATAATGGCGAATGCGTTCTACGGGCATATGGGCTATGCCAGGGCGAGGATATACGATCTGGACATTGCCAATACCATAACCTTCACGGGTCGCCACACCATCCAGAAGACGAAGGATATAATAGAGAAGGAGCTGGGGTACAAGGTCGTGTACGGGGACACGGATTCCGTGTTCGTGAAGGTGGATGAGGAGGACATGGAGAGGATAAGGCTCATAGGGGAGAAAGTCTCGAAACACGTGTCTGATATGCTCCCGGGAGTGATGGAGCTGCAGTTCGAGAAGGTCTTCAAGCGCTTCCTTCCGCTCACAAAGAAGAGGTACATGGCCTGGAGCTTCGAGCCCACACAGGAGGGGTGGGCGGAGAGGACAGAGATGAAGGGGATAGAGACTGTCCGTAGGGACTGGTGCGGCCTCGTCTCGGAGACCACCAGGGATGTCATAGAAATCATACTCAAGAGGGAGGATCCCAAGGCCGCGCTCAAATATTTCAAGACTGTGGTGGATGACCTGCTCAAGAGGAAGATTCCGATAGACAAGCTCGTGATAACGAAGAGCATGACCAAGCAGCCGAAGAGTTATGCAGGAGTGCAGCCGCACATAGAGCTCGTGAAGAAGATACAAGCGAGGAGCCCTGGGGAGGCGCCAGGGATAGGGGACAGGGTGGGCTACGTGATAGTGAAAGGCATGGGCCTGCTTTCCAAGAGGGCGGAGGATCCTGCATATGTGACGGAGAAAGGGCTTGAGATAGATTCCCAATATTATATAGAGAACCAGCTGCTGCCGCCCCTGGAGAGGATATTCGGGGCTATCGGGTTCTCCAAGTCAGAGGTCTTGGGGAATGGCAAGCAGATGTTCATTTTTGACGCCATCAAGAAACAAACCTCCCAGGAGATTCTGAAGGAGATCCCCATCTCCGAGTCCACAGGCTTCATCTGCAAGAAGTGCAGCAAGTACTATCAGAGGATTCCGTTATCAGGCCTGTGTGAATGTGGGGAAGAGCTGGCTTTCGCCTCTCCTCGGGGGATTGCGGAAGCGGTTGTTCTGGGGCAGTAAGCTTCTTTGCATACTGATTTTATGGCACGAAGGCGAATGTTGCCGCTGTTGCCTTAGGATTCGCCTTCTGTCCATTCGTTCACATCACGTTTCTAGGCCAGACGTGCCTTCACGCGTGAATCTCCTTCGGAAGTTAGGGGGTGTTCCAGAGGAAATGAAGGTATTCACGTTACTGAGAATTACGTTAATTTCAGTAACTCTTGGTTTGACCCCATTGTTTCCTGTGGAACTTCATGCTAACTTCACATCCCTAGCAAAAACAGGAAAATCCCTGAAAGGCCTGAGAAATAGAGTATGGTGGGGAGTATGAGAAAACCCATCATGTGCGACCTCTTCACCCCGAGCTTTATGGCAAGTATCCCTATCAGGGTTCCTGCCAGGGAGACAAGGAGACCGAGAGGTCCTGTCAGAATAAGGACAGCTGCCAGGAGGAAGAGTATTATGGAGAGGTTCATTCTCTTGTAGCTTATCGTGTGGATTCTTGCCACGGCAAGGCCGGCCAGCTTCAGGCATAGGATGACGGAAACGAAGGCTGTGAGCAGGGCCACGAACATCAGCATGACCAGCTCACCTGAAGATAGGGAGGGAGCAAGCTGAGCTATCGCAGAGACCGCACCTGAGCGTGTCTTGCCGAGCGTGTAGAAGGCTATGAGCGTGAAGATTATGTTAGCAGCATTAATGCCTCCCATGGAGACCAGAAACTCCTTTGCCCTGGACTTGAAGGCCTGGGATGTCAGGACAGCCGCCTGGGAGGAGCCCAGTCCGGGGAGCAGGCCTGCCAGCATACCGGAGAGCCAGCCTGCCCCAGCCCCTTTCATGGTCCCCCGCAGCTCCATGCGGCACGCCTTCTTTTGGGCGGGGAGCTTTGACTTCCCATAGAAGCTTACTGTGAGGCCGCTGATTCCAAAGAGGCCTGTGAGGGCAGGGAACAGGGCGAACTCCGAGGGGAAGGAGTTGAGAGCAAGGACCCCGAAGACTCCTGCGAGAAGGAAGATTCCCAGGCCCAAGAGCTTGTTCACGCCCCTCTCCGTCCAGGCCATCCATCCCACCACGAGAATGAGGAGGATGTGAATGAAGGGGTGAATGTATGAATAGAGAGCGGGGATGGAGAGGAGCAGGAGGGGAAGGGTGGCGAGGGTGAGAATGACCGCGGTCAGGCCGCCCATCACGGAGAGGAACACGGCCTCATAACCTCTGCCGTCCATGAGCATCTGGTGGCCGGGAAGGACGGACATGCAGCTGTCGGGGTCAGGCGCCCCGAAAAGGATGGAGGGTATGAAGTCCAGGAAGACGTTGGAGACGGAAAGAGCCACGATAAAGACAATCGTGTAAATCATAGGGAAGCCGGTAAAGAGCACGGCCAGGGAGAGGACAAGCACGAAGACCGTGTTCGGGTGGAGGCCGGGAAGCAGGCCCGTGAGCACGCCAAGGCCGATTCCCATGAGCGTGAAAAGCAGGATTTCGAGGAACATGGTTAGGAATTGGTTTCTTGGGAAGAAAAAGTTACTCTTCAAACTTCACTTCCCCCGTTCCCAAGTCCACCTCTATAGGCTCCTTCCCGTCAGAGGCTATTATCATCACGCCCTTGTAGCTCTCCTTGAATTTTTCGGCCTGGACGATCCAGAGCAGGTTTGGGATGGGCTCTATCAGGAAAGGGTCGTCTGTGCCGCGTATCTGCTCCTTGGAGGGGAAGAGGTGGCGCTTCCTGAGCCATGTGAAGGCTTCCTTTGCTGTCACGGGCTTCCCTGGCGAGTAGACAAGGATGGTTGCGGCCTGGGAATCCTTTGAGAGGGTTATCCAGCCCGGGTTCGGGAGGCTGTGCTTCTTGCCGGAGAGGGAAACCGCCTCGGGGGTTATAACAAGCGTCTCTGGAGTCTGTTCGCCTGTCTCGGTGAGCAGAATCTTCATAGGAGGATTTGAATGATTATGGGACATGGAGACGTCAGGCCATGCTATCTCCTCTGCGAATATCCTCTCTTCCTTCACAGCGCCCCTCACGCCTATCACGTCATCAGGCACAATATCCTCTGCCTTGGATATGACCTCCGCCCAACCCGTTGTGTCCTCTATCGTGAAGCCCCTAGGAGTGAGCTCAGCCACCATTCCTATGGTCGCGACAGGGCCGCCGGACTTCTTGGCGTTGGAGGCAGAGATGGCTGACCCGAGCTTTTTGGCCAGGATCTCGCGCAGGCCTTCGAACCGGGTGTTATAATACTTGGCGAAGTCCTGTGGGGTGAGCTTCTGTTTCCTCTGGGGCTTTCTCACATCCACCACGATTTCCTCTGGAGAAGTCTCCTCTTCTTTTGGAGAAAAAATAAGTGCCTTTCCTTCCCTGGCCTGGACCAGAAGGGACTCTAGGTTCTGTTCTGTGATTTTCTCAAGGCTCTCGGGGGTGAGCAGGACGCCCTCCCTCAGGAACTGCCTTATTATCTCTTGTCTCATTACATCACCGGTAGGCTTATAGTTCTTTGGACAGCAGCTCCTCTATCTTGCTGACGACCGAGCCGGAAAGGTTCACGTTTATCTTCCTCGTCCTGCCGTACCTGCCTTTGGAGATGTTGGTGGTGGTCACTATCCCGAATGTGTCAAGCTCGGAGATGAGGTCGGACACGCGCCGCTGGGTGAGCGGCTTGAGGTTGTTCTTCTGGCATATCCTCCCATAGAGGTCGTACACGTCTCCTGTCTGCACGCTCTTCGCGGCCTTCCTGTAAAGGTCGATTATCGCCTTTATCACTATCTTGGACTGCTTGGGCTGCGAGCGTATCACTTCCATTACCCTGTCCATGTCCACCCTGTTCTGGGCTATGTCCACGTGCTCCTCCCTCACCTGGCTGGAGCCTATCCGCTCTGCAGTCTCCCCGGCCACCCTGAGCAGGTCTATCGCTTTCCGAGCGTCCCCATGCTCCTGGGCCGCCAGGGCCGCGCACTTGGCTATGGCTGAGTCTGATATGGTCTCTGGGTGGAAGGCTGCCTTTGCCCTCTCTGCGAGTATGTCCTTAATCTCGTTGGCGTTGTAGGGTGGGAATATCATCTCCTCCTCTGAGAGGGAGGACTTCACCCGCGAGTCCAGGTTCTCCATGAAGGAGATGTTGTTGGATATCCCGAGGATGGCGACCTTCGCTTTCTGGAGGTCCTGGTTTATCCTCGTGAGGTTGTAAAGGAAGTCGCTGCCTATCTTGTCCACAAGGAAGTCTATCTCGTCCAGCACGAGCACCACGTTCTGGCCTGACAGTTCAAGGAGCTTGAAGAACCTGCCATAGAGCTCGCTTGTTGGGAGGCCTGTGTATGGGACCTTCTCGCCGAAGAATTCCATAAGCTGGGCGAGCAGCCTGTACTCTGTGTCTGTTACCTTCTTCATCTTGCAGTTCAGGTATATCGTCTTCAGGTTGACGTCCTGGCCGGCCGCGGATCCCAAGCCAGCTATCACCTTCTGTACCACCAGCGTCTTGCCTGTCCCGGGCTTGCCGTAGACGAACACGTTGGAAGGTTTCTCATTCCTCAGGACAGGGGCAAGGATGAAGGCGAGTTGGTTTATCTGCTCCTCTCTGTGGGGGATGTTCTCCGGGTTAAAGCGGATCGTGAGGGTGTCTTTATCCCTGAATATCGGGTTCTTTGAAGCGTAGTTGGAAAAAATGTCCTTGAGAGAGATTTGAGCCATCATACCCCCTTAGTTTCTATTGGAAGTTGTTAATATAAGTTTGTTTGTTCCATAAGAAACAAACCATAACACTGTTATAGTTAAATAATTTATTTATATTTATATTTATTAGGTTCCATACGAAATGAAGGAGGGGTGTGGTTTAGTTTATTTCTGTTGATGTTCCAGGTGTTGGTTTTTACATAAATGTATAACACTGTTATATACACAATCCCCAAAAAACAAAGATATAAACCCTCCCTACAAAAACCTTAGAACTAAAGACAGACGGCCTCATGAGGCCGTCACTCTAAAAACAGGTGATTAAGTGAAAATTCTGATATTCGCAGACATCCATGGAGAGTTCGAGAAGGCCGCACAGGTTCTGGGCCATGTGAAGACAGAGGGGATAGACTTGGTTCTATGCCCAGGGGACTTCACAGACATGTTCGCCGTTCCCGAGGGGTTCTCACAACTTGACATAGCGGACATGGTGCTCCAGAGGATAATGGCGCTTAAGGTCCCTGTCCTCTGCGTGCCCGGTAACCACGATCCCTATGACGTGCTGGAGCTTTTCAACGAGTATAATGTGAACCTGCACGACAAAGTCAAGAAGGTCAAAGGACACATCCTTGTCGGCTGGGGAGGGGCGCCGACGCCATTCAACACGATATTCGAGCCCAGCGAGGAGGAGACGAAGGAGAGCCTGGAAAAGCTGCACA
>DATEYJ010000024.1:0-4999 GCA_035256265.1 archaeon | reverse complement strand
ACCATCTCCTTTATGACAAATTCGCTGCCGTTGACTGGAACCCCATTAATCATGGCTTCTTTGACATCTTCAGGCAGATACAAAATCAGACCGTAATTGTGAACTGAAAAATCGTTCGGATTGTAGACATGGATCTCCTGTATCCAGTTCACAGGCTCTCCTATTATGACCTCTCCCTGCTGGAGGTCTGAATATGCAACCTCTATTGCTTTTTCCTGTTCTGTGCTAAGAATCTCTATATGCACAGAGGATTCTGAAGGCTCTATGAATTCCGCTCCCTGGAAAACCGCCTTTATCTCATGCGCTCCAGGCTCCAGGTACGCTGGAGGAATCTCTATCTGGAAAATCTCTGATTCTGCTGCTGTGATGGATGAGAAAAAGGAACTATCAATGTAAAAATCCACTGTCTGGCTTTGCAAGGAGCTGGAATTGTCAAGAAGGAGAGATGCCTCAACCAGAATTGATTCATTCTCATAGAAGGCCGTTCCGCTCAAGGTCAGGTTGAGGTTGCTTCCTGCCCTTACCTCTATCTGCCTGGAGGCTTCTATAATCTCTGAAACGTTCTGCTCGCCTTCCAGGCTGATTATGCCTGAGGTTATCTCGTGCGTTGCATTATAGTAGGAGATGTTCTGCGCGACCACTATGGTCGAGATGAGCACGAAAAACATGGCTGAGGCCAGGAGCTCGCTCTGCCCTATTGTGGACTTCGCGTTCTTCGCCATCGTCACGCCAGCGCTACTTTTCATACCTCACCTGCACCTTGATTTCCCTCCTCCCAACATCGGTGGAAAGAGAGGTCGAGAGCGTTACTCCTTTAACGCATTCTGTCCCCGGACCCATTGTTCCGCAGCTCTGTTCAATCTCGCCGGAAACAATCTCAAAACCTGCAGGGACAATCCATTCCAACCGGACATTCCTCGCTTCGGCGTTTCCTGAGTTTGTCACTATCGCCGAAATGTCGATTGATTCTCCCCTCACGGTTTTCTCAGGAGAAGAAATTGAAACCGTTAAGATGGGGTTTGCTTCGGTTATGTTCCAATCCTGTTGCTCTGTTTCATTCCACGTAGTTTCTGTCCCGGGTTCTGTAACATTCCCTCCTGTAGTCTGCGTCTCGTTCTGAACTTCGTGTGAACTGAGATTATCCGCGGTTCCGTTCTCAAAAATTCCCTCATCGGGCAAAACTGTTTCATTTGAAACGGTCTCGGGAGTTGCCTGGTTTTCTTCCATTCCGACAGAAACATTTATCTCGGTCAGATTTTCCTGAATTGTCAGGTTTTCAGCAGGCAATTGCTCGGAAGGCGCTTCGTTTTGTTCGGCTGGCTCTTCCGCAGATGTGATATTTGTTTCCTGGGCAATTCCATCCTCAAGAGGTTGGACTGCTTCAGGATTTGCTGTCTCCGCTGCCACTTCCGAAACATTAATATTTTCTAGAACAAGATTCCCTCCTGTCATTATCTGGGATGTGTTATGCGCTATTATCGCTGTTGTGGGTATAAGAAAGAGGAGAATAAAAAGCGAAAGAATCTGCACCTGCCCTGTGCTTGCGCTCGATTTGCGATTTCGATGGAAGGTGTCCCTTGACACCTTCACTCTTTCATTCCAATTCCCGTTCCCGTTAAGCCTTCCTACAACCTTTTTCTCCTCTGATTTGCTCAGCCCCTCCCTGAGGTAGCATAATTTCGCAGGACCAACATCCCTCTCGTTTATCACTCCTGCCCCTTTCAGCTCATAAACATATTTCGTGGCCGTGTGCCTGTGAAGGCCTGTGAGCTGGGCTATAGAAGTAAGGGTAAGTCCGTCCGGGTTCTTTCTTAATATGTTTATTATTAAAGTTCTTGGGCAGGAGGGAAGCTTCATTCTTTCACAGGGAGGTATGTACATTGTTGTACAACAATACTGTTATACATAACTGTCGAATTATATATAGTGGGTTAGTTATCAGAACTGGAAACCTTTATATGTCGACCCGACAATTAGAATCATGCTTAGGCTTTTCAGGAGGAAGAATCACAAGAAAAACGACATGGATCATATGCTTATTCTGAAGAAGAATCTTCAGATGGAAGCCAGGAAAATGCCGTCAGAAGCTTACGACATAGAGCATGTCAAGGAGAGGCTGGAGGAGATTTCTCAGAAAGTCTCCCATCTTCATGAAAGGATTGACGGCCTTGAGGGCAAGAAGCCCGAAGGTAAAGAGGACGGTGTTAAGAAATCCAAGATAAAGAAGGTTATCGAAGCCAACCTCAGGGAGCACGGGAAGCTGACCTCCTACGACCTTGCTCAGATACTCTCTCTCTCGCGCACGAGATGCAGCGAATACCTGAATGAGATGGAGAGGGCAGGGACAGTCAAAGGCGTAAGATTGAAGCGCAAAAGATATTACGAGATTCGGAACAGTTAGAAACCGGCAAACAATAAATACTTGCAAACAAAGTGTATTTATGACTGACATAAGCCTTATATTCGAGGTCCACCAGCCCGTGAGGCTGAACAAGCATGGAATCAGGAGGGATCAGAAGAACCTTTTCGAACGCTATTTCTCGAGCGTGTTCAACAAGGAGATCTTTGACAAGGTCGCGGGGAAATGCTACTATCCCGCCACGGAAATCCTTCTCAACCTCGTGGATGACATGAAGCATGACAGGAAGCCTTTCAAGGTGGCTTTCTCCATAACAGGCCTCTGGCTCGAGCAGGCCGAGAGGTGGCACCCCGGCCTCCTGGACATGTTCAAATCCTTTCCCCGGAACAGGGTGGAGTTCCTGGACGAAACATATTACCACTCCCTGACAGGCCTCTTTGAGGATCCGGGACAGTTCATAGAGGACGTGAAGGAGCACAGGGAAGCCATAAAATCGTATTTCGGATACGAACCGAAAACCTTCACGAACACAGAGCTCATTTACAACAACAATATCGGAAGGCTTGCAAAGGAGGCCGGATACAAGACCGTCTTCACAGAGGGCGTGGACAGGATTCTCGGATGGAGATCCCCAAACTACGTGTATTCCACCCCCCCGCACATCTCGGACGTAAAGATACTTTTGCGCAACCGCCGGCTCACGGACGACATAGGCTACAGGTTCTCCTCAAAGGAGTGGAATGAATGGCCCCTCACGGCTGAGAAGCATTCCTCCTGGGTGGCCGCCTCCACAGGCCAGTGCGTGAACCTTTTCATGGATTTCGAGACCTTTGGGGAGCACCACTGGGAAGGCACCGGAATCCTCTGGTTCCTCAGGGCGTTCCCCTATCAGATCCGGAAGTATGACCATCTCCACTTCGCGCTTCCCCATGAGATAGCCGAAAGGCACACTCCGATTGGGGAGTATGATGTATTCGAATACAACACGATATCGTGGGCTGACATGGAGATGGACGTCTCGGCCTGGCTGGGGAATGACATGCAGAGGAAATATTTCGAGGAGCTCAAGGGCATGCTCCCTCTTGTCAAGAAGACAGAAGACCCGGAGCTCATGAGGGTCTGGAAAATCCTCCAGACCTCTGACCACCTGCACAACATCTGCACGAAGTGGTGGGGGGACGGGGACGTCCACAGGTACTTCTCCTATTTCGACCATCCTCAGCAGGGCTTCTCCTCGATAGCGGATGTGATATTCGACTTCAAGCAGAAGGTCTTCGAGAAGCTGATGGAGAAGAAGTGAACTAAAAGAAGCTTCTGTATGAAGGCAGATTTTCGTTGGAAGGTGGCCGCGCCACCTTCTTTCCATCATTCAATCCCACATACCCATGGCCTTTCCATAGACCCCAGTGGTCCATCGGGAGATCTTGTCCCATGTGTAGTCCTTCTCCACCATCTTCCTGGCGTTGCTGCCCATCCACTTCCTCCAGTCCTCGTCCCAGAGTGAGCGGTTTATCTGGTCTGAAAGGGACTGAAGGTGGGCTGGATAGGAATGGAGTCCCGTCCTCTCGTGCAATATGGTTTCCTTTAGGCCGCCTACGTAGGAGCCTACGGTAGGGGTGCGTGCGGCAGCGGATTCCAAGGCCACTATCCCGAAGGGCTCGTATATGGAAGGCGCGACCGTGAGGTCTGCCGCCTTGAATAAGGAGATGAGCTTCTCCTCGGGGAGGAAGCCCGTGAAATACGTCTTGTGGCCGATGCCTATCCTGTGGGCCATGCCCTTGTAGTGGTCCAGGGCTCCTGTCCCTGCTATCACGAACTTGGCTTCCGGATGCTGGCTGAGGACCCCTGGGATTGAGCCAAGCAGGTAGTCTATCCCTTTCTGGTGGGTGAGCCTGCCCACAAAGAGAATGAGCTTCTCCCAGTCACTTCCGTAATCGCTTCTTTCGATTTCTGTTGTGTTGCTGTCAAATTTGGAGATGTCCACACCGTTGCGGATGTAGTGTATCTTGTCCTCAGGGACGTTGAAGAGGCCCCTGACCTCTTTGTAGAAATCCTGCCCCACTGTTATCACCTGGCTGGCCTCATAGGTCCCGTACCATTCCAGGTCGTTTATCATCCTGGTGTACGCGTCATGGACCCCGGAGCGGCCCCTTTCTGTGGAATGGAGCGTGAAAATCATCGGGATGTCAAGTATCTTCTTTATTCCCACCCCGGCCGGCACGGTCATCCAGTCATGAGCATGGACCACGTCAAAACGCTCTTCTTTGTTCAGCTCTATGGCCTTCTTCTCCATCTGGTGGCTGAGGAACATGGACCAGGAAATCGTGTCAGGCGCGTAGGTCGAGGGCAGCCTGTGGACGGTCACGCCTTCCATCTCTTGAGTCTTGTCCCCATAGGTGAGCACGTGAACGTCATGACCCATGGAGGCCAGGTTTCTCGATAGGTCATAGCAGTGGCTTCCTATCCCGCCGACCTTGAAGGGAGGGAACTCCCATGTGGCCATCAGTATTCTCATATGCTCACTTTTTCTCAAGCGATTGATAGATATCAAGGACCTGTTTCTGCCATCCCTCTTCCATGGGGTCTATGAGCCTTACCTTTTCCTCAGGAAGCTGCAGGTCGTTCTTTAAGGACCAGTGC
>DATEYJ010000023.1:0-7634 GCA_035256265.1 archaeon | reverse complement strand
AAAAACTGCTTGCCCATCACCATAACTAGAAAGCCACCCAGTATTCGTCCCGTGATCTGAAGCCGTTGCCTTCTTGATGGTAATAAGCTGTGTGCCTGATACGGCATCGTCAAAGGTGTATGAAGCATAATCACCGTCAGCGATATAGTAGGTATCGCCTCTCTGAAGGGATGAAGGCAGGCCCCCATAGGCATTGGCCCAGTCCGCTCCATTCCTGCTGCCGGCGCCGCCTGGAGTCACATAATGGAAGGTCCCGCTCTGCGCCTCCACGGTTTTTATCGCAGGGCCGGGGACCATCGCTGGAGCGGGAGCCTGCAATGGCAGGAGGTCCGATGGAGCGATCGTCATGGCGAAGATGAACGAGGCCAGGCATGAGCACAGCTTGGCCGGCATGGAGGCCTTCGGGGTCAGGATGAGGAGCATTGCCAGGGGGATGGCCGAGAGGATGAGCACGAGGAGGAATATGAGCGGGGAAGAGGCCTCAAGGAGCTTCTTCTGCTGGAGGGAATAAAGGGCGTGGTAGATCCTGCGCTCGGAGTCCTTGCCGTATGCGTGCTGCATCAGGTAGCCTGCAAGGATGGAGGATTCGCTGTCCTTTGAGAATGCGAGCAGGCTTGTCCCGTTCGCGAGAAATAATATGGATGTGTTGGACGCGAGCATCAGGTAGCTGACTAAATCTTCTGGAACATCTGACTGGTTTATCGTCACGATTGTTATGGTTATGTTCCGTGACCGGAGCTCGCTGAGCAGGTTCTGGATTTCTGCTTTGTGGGTTCTGATTATGCTGGCGTTGTCGCTTAGGCTGGAGTTGCTGTAAAGCTGCTTGTAGGGGCTGGAGTCGAGCCACTCCTGGAGCAGGCAGTCCCTGTAGGACTCCATGGTCTGGCTCCAGCTGGAGTCAGGATTGGAGAAAAGCATCTCCGTGCAGTCCCTTGCAGAAACGGTGTTTGTGTTTAATAACAAGAATATTGCCGCCGCTGCGAGGAGCAGGGGTTTCATGATTTAATATTGGCTCTGTCTGCTTAAGAACGAGCCGGCAAGCCTTGTATGACCCTATCCAAGCAGCAGCCTTATGACCTTCTGCTCCTCCACGCTCCCGTTCATGACCGCGTCCATGTTGTCTATGGTGTGGACTATGAGGGCCTCTATGGTCTGCGGGGGCGTGGGTCCCTGGTCCCCGAAATGGCTGGCCACTATGTGAACGACTTTCTCGGGGAAGTGCCTGGCGTGCAGCTCTGAGCTCCCCAGGATGGTATGGTCTATCGTGCTCCCTGTGGAGACCCACTTCCCGGACTTGGTTTTCCTGACGCCCCACACCTTCCCGATATCATGCAGGAGCGCCCCCGCTATGAGGGCGTCCATGTCCAGGGGGGTCTTGTAAACCCTGGAAATCTCCTCTGCCACGGAGATGCATGCCTTAGCGACAAAATAAGTGTGCTCCAGCAGGCCTCCCGTGCCTGTATGATGCCAGTCCACGGAGGCGGGAGCCTGCTCGAAAGGGACCTGCGGGAGCTTCATGCTCCTGTTGGAGACAGAGCCAGGGCTCTTGAGAGTGTCTATGACCATCTTCCTGAGCTTGGGGTCCTTTATCTTCCCCGCGATCTCCAGGATGTCCTTGAACGTGGGCATGGGATTCACTTCCGTTTCCAATTTATAAGCATTCTCTGCTTTCCAGCATGTACTCCATCTTGGTTTATCTCTCCACCCCGAACCAAATCCTCACCTTCGCACCCTCGAACTCCAGCTTCCCCTTCTCCTCTTTTAGTTTTCGGAACTCGAGCGAGCCAGCCCCCACCCCTTCCAGTACCTCGCTTTTCGCGGAGTGAAGCTTCTCCTGGGTCCCGGAATCCGTCTCCAGAACGAGAGAGATTCTTTGCGTGACCTTGAGCTTCTCCTCCTTCCTGAGCATCTGAATCTTTCGAATCAGCTCACGGACAAGCGCTTCATTCATGAGGACTTCCCCGAGCACGAACTCCCCGTGCTCGAACCGCTTCCCCTCTTTTGGGAGCTTCTTCAAAAGAATGACATTGCGCACGTTCCCCATGTTCTGTATTATCTCCTTCAGGTTAGCCACAGCGTCCTCCGCCTTCTTGTCCTTGGGATGCACATGTATCTCCAGGAGCGGCCATTTCAGCTTCACCCCTGCCTCCTGCCTCGCCGAATTGAGCGACTCTATAAGGGAATCCGCTATCATCATGTTCTCCTCCAGCTTGCCGTCTATGAGACTCTTCTCTATGTCCGGCCATTCCGCCAGGTGGACGGACTCGCGGCCGAGGGACATGTATATCTTCTCTGTTATGAACGGGGTCATGGGGGCCATGAGCCTCACTGCCTTCTCCAGCACATAAACGCAGGCCAGCTGGGCCGCCGCCTTGTCCTTCCCTTCATACCACGGGGACACCCTGTTACGGATGAGCTTGATGTACTTCCTGGAGAAATCGTTGAGTAGGAAGTCCACGAGCGAGCGGGAGGCTGAATTGAGACGGAAATTCTCCATGTCCTCTGTGACCTTTTCCGCCACCGTGTTTATCCTGGAGAGTATCCACCTGTCCTCCTGCTTCAGCCCTTCAGGCAGGGCGTGGTGGCCCTTCTTGCAGTAGGTGTCTATGAACACGTATGTGTTCCAGAGCACGTTCATCACCCTGTGCAGATCCCGGGCGTTTGCCATGCTGAACTTCTGCGTCTCCCATGGAGCCGTGTCATAGCAGTAGTAGAGCCTGAGCAGGTCCGAGCCCAGCTGGTTCCTGGCCTCGGAGGCGTCTATCACGTTCCCGAGGGACTTGCTCATCTTCTCCCCCTTCTCATCAAGGGTCCACCCGTTCAGGCATACTGTATGATAAGGGGCCCTGCCGAAGACAGAGAACCCGCACATCATGAGGGAGTAGAACCATCCCCTTATCTGGTCCTGGCTCTCGTCCACCAGGTCCACTGGCCAGAGCCGCTCGAACAGCTCCCTGTTCCTGAAAGGATAGCCTATGGAAGCCCAGGGAGATATCCCCGAATCGAACCACACGTCCATTATGTCCTTCACCCTGCTCATCTTGCCTTTGCATTCCCCACAATGAAGCACAATCCTGTCCACGGAGTCCTTGTGCAGGTCCTCTACCTTGTGGCCTGAGACCTCTTCCAGCTCTTTTCTCGAGCCTATCACCTTCTTCTCCCCGCAGTCCGGGCACACCCATATGGGGATGGGTATGCCCCAGTACCTCTGCCTGGTTATCGCCCAGTCCGGGGCCTCCTGCATGAGGTTCTCGAAGCGCTCGCCTCCGAATCCGGGAAGCCACCTGACCTTCCTGTTCTCGCTTATTATCTTCTTCCTTATGGGGTCAAGGGTGAGGAACCACTGCCTGCTCATCCTGTATATCAGGGGCGACTTGCACCTCCAGCACAGGGGATAGGAGTGGGTTATCTTCTCCGTTCTCAGGAGACGCCCGGCCTTCTCGAGGGATTCTATTATGAGAGGGTCAGCCTTCTTCACGAAATGCTCCCCGAACACTCCGGCCTCTCGCGTGAGCATGCCCCTGTCATCCACCGGAGAGGGTTCTGGCAGCTTGTAATGCTTCCCCAGCCTGTTGTCCACTTCCCCGTGGCCCGGGGCTATGTGCACGAGGCCCGAGCCTGTCTCCATGTCCACCACATGGCCGAACTCGTCTTTCTCTTCCGTGGCTTTTTTGGTCAATGTTTTTGAAGCCACCCTCTTCTTCATTATGGGTATGGAAAGTATCACCTGATGGGCTTTGTCATTCTTCTCAAGCTCGTGCTGCAGGGGCACATCCAGGGCAGGCTCGTATCTCATTCCCTCGAGTCTCTTCCCATGGAATCTCTCCAGGACCGTGTAGCCAATCTCGAAGCGCTCCAGTTCAGGCAATCTCTTCTCCGCAAGGATAAGTATCTCTCCTGTCCCGATTCTGGCCCTCACGTAAGTCTCATCCGGGTGCGCGGCTATGGCCACGTTCGCGGGAAGGGTCCAGGGCGTGGTGGTCCACACCAGAAGATACTCATTTTTCGCGCCTTTAACAGGAAACTTGATGAATATGGAGGGGTCCTCCATGTTCTTGTAGGAGTCCGTGACCTCATATCCGGAAAGCACGGTCTCGCAGTGCGGGCACCAGAAGCTCGGCTTCGTGCCCTCCACCAGAAGGCCTTTCTCGTGCATCCTCTTTATGGTCCACCAGCCGCTCTCCAGGTAATAATCCTTGTACGTGAGGTAGGGCTCCTGCCAGCCCCTCCACGCCCCGAGCTCCTTGTAGAGGTTCATCCACAGGTGTAGGTTCTGCTCCGCAAGCTCCCTGCATGCCTTTATGAAATTCTCAAGCCCTATCTTCTCCTCTATGTCCTTCTTGGATTTTATCCCGAGCTTCTTCTCCACGGCGTTCTCTATGGGAAGGCCCGAGCAGTCGAATCCGGGCTGGAACCACACGGAATGGCCCTGCATGGCCTTGAACTTGCCCCACACGTCCTTGAATGTGGTGGTCTTCACGTGGCCCACATGGGGAATCCCGTTCACGTATGGAGGGCCGTCAAGAAGGTAGAACTTCTTCTTCCCAGCTTTCCCGGAGCTATGGAAGTCCGCTATCCTCTCCGGAATCCTCTCCCTCTTCCAGTGGTCCTGCACTTCCCTCTCTATCCTTTTGTGGTCGTAAGGTTGGTTCATAACAAGCCTACTATATGATAACTGTGTAAATAAGAATAAAGAATATAGGGGCGTGGGAAATTAAAAGCGTTTAAATCTGATTTTAAGGGAATACTTTTTCATAATTCTTTATGGTGCCGTTCTTCGGAAGGTCGTTTTTCCTTGGCACAGTCTTTCTTATCGCATTCTCCTTGCGCCACTTTTGCTTGTATCCCTCGAACCTTTTATTCTGCTCTGCCTCGGTTTCAATCTTTTGCTGTTTGAATGCTTTATGGAACGAGTTCCATTCGCCCTCCTCTATCTCAGAGAGCGGCTTGAAGCTGCCATCAGGCTGCTGGATGAGGGGATAGAATTTCTCTCCTGGGTGGAAGAGGAAACCGGTCCCTTTCTCCAGGAATCTTGGGACCAGGCTCTCGCGGCCGACTATGTCATAAAGCGCGTCAGGGCTCAGCTTGATGTTCCCGTAATACTCAGGCTCGCTCGTGTAGTGCTTGGTTAGGTAGCCTCCTGCGAATATCGCAGCCCCTGATGCTGCCAACCCGTACCACTTAATCCTTTTCCGCCAATTCGGCCCGTTGTTCGCTTTCTTTTCCATTATCACTTTTTAGTAGTAAACCTTATAAACTTTTCGGGTTCCCTATTCAGAAAAAAGCCCCCGCCTGCCCCGGATATATCCGCTCTATGTCTTCCCTTATACTGCCCTTGAACTCCTGCAGGCAGCCGAACCACTCGTTCAGCATGCTCATGGGATCCTTCACGTTGCTGAATCCCAGGCCGTGCAGGACCTGGTGCACCTGCATCACAGGGACCTCGCAGGCCTGGGCTCCCATGGTCACGGTTATCTCTGCCCCTGTAATCACGGAGTAAAATCCCTCATCCTTTTCCGAGACAGAAGTCCCGGCGAAGCCCTGCTCCAGGCCCGTCGCTGAAGTCACGTTCAGGCACCTCACGGTTATCTGGCTGCATTCCTGGACTTGCACAAACCGCAGCGAGGAGTTCTCGCTCATGTTCCCCACGAAATTGAAGGCCTTCTCCATGTTCTCCCTCTGGATCCTGCTGCATTCCCCGGATATCGTGAATGTAAGGTTATTTGTATACCACTTGGGATTGGGGAATTGGGTGGGTGTGGAAAGGTTCCAGGCCGGAGGTGCGTATGCCCAGGAAGGTGTGGAATATTCCTGGCACCCGCAAAGCGAGGCGTTGCTCACGAGCGTCCCGTCCTCGCAGTAAAGAGGCTTTATGGCGGAGCATTTCCCCGGATCTGTCCCGTCCGTGCAGATTCTCGGACGCCTGCATATGTCTCCGGCCAGCACAAGTCCCTGAGCGCACCCGCAGACAGAGGCCTTCTCCATCAGGACACCATTATTGCAGTAGTATGGCCTGTTCGCGGAGCACTCTTCGTCATGAGTGCCGTCATTGCATCCTATGGGGATGTTCAGGTAGGTCTGGACGTCCCTGAAGAATGCCGTGCCGCTCCCGAGATAGGCTATCGCAGCAAGGCCGGCTATCAGGATTCCCAGAATCAGGAATTTCTTCTTTCCATTTCTCTCATGTGAGGGACTTTTCTGTCCGGGCTCGCGTTTTTTCGCTGCAGCAGCCCTGTGCGAAACATGGGATATGTGACCTGCCTCCCTGGCCTCAACTTTTTCTTTGCTCCCGCCTTTTCCCTGCTTCTTCGCGAGCCACGCGTCAAAATAAGGGGCGCACGAATGCCCTCCATTCTCTTTCGACTCCTTCTCTATCTGGCTCTTTATGGCATCCGGGAGCTCTGTGTGGACGACCTTCATCACGCTGGAAGGCTTTGCCCTTATGTGCTGCCTGCAGAAATCCCGGCCGCAGTGCTCGCACTTCTGCATTTCCCCGCCCCTGGCGCAGCGCTCGACTGAGCACTTCCCCTGGCGGGCTTCCTCTCTCTTTCCAGAAGTCCCGGCCATGGCCATTAATTGAATATTGTCCAAGTGGCTAAAATAGCAGGATACGGGATCCGGACTTAAATATGGCCGAAACCAATCCTTCTGCATGAACAAGAATTATGTGAAGCTGGTTCTCTACGCCATTTCGCTGGCCATGGGGGTATCAGGCGCTGTGCTTACAGCCCTTGATCAGCAGACCGTGCCCATGCTCTTCGGCATAGGGATATCATGCCTTGCGGCGGCTCAGCTGGGCGAGATAAAGGGCGCGCAGTAAAGGAGACACATCACCCAAAAACAAACACTTCCTCTATATTCTTAGCCCCAAAGGCCCGAGCCACGTCATGCGCCAGGTGGAGGGAGCAGCTCTCCAGCTATTTCTAGTCAGGTTCAGCCACGTGCCGCTTATAGCTTAAATAGCAGAAATACAAACTTTATGTTTAATCAGGAGGTTGGAACATGACTGAAGGAACAGTGAAGTTTTTCGATGCAGGGAAGCATTTCGGATTCATAAACGGGGATGACGGGAAGAGCTACTATTTCCACGCGACGCAGGTGGAGCAAGGGACTCACCTGACGGACGGCGACAGGGTCTCTTTCACGGGCGCCCAGGGCGAAAGGGGGCCCAAGGCCGAGAATGTAGTAAAGGCCGCCAAAGCCAAAAAGACAGAGTCCGATAAGGAAAACACAGAGGTCACGGAATCCGCGGAATCCTCGGAGTCTGAAGCGTCCTCAGAAGAGACAAAGAGCGACGACGGAGATGACGGAGACGATGACGACGACGGAGATTCTGAAGACGACGAAGAGAAAAAAATCGGCGAAGATGAAGGATCGTCTGAATAAGCCAGACGCCGCTTGACCTACCTTGACGGCCATAGGGCTATCCTTGGGGCTTGGCAAAGCCCTAGACAAAAACAAAACCTCCTCTATGCTCCTGGCCTTCAGGGCCTTCGCAAGGTCATGAGCAGGCCGCTCTCACTCTGCTTTTTCCTATCCCTGCGAACCTCTCTCGAACATCAGCCGCATGATGTTCAGGCCGTCCTCAAGCGAACCGGGTGGGTCAGCCCTTATGCTTCCGCTCATTATCCCTG
>DATEYJ010000022.1:0-2367 GCA_035256265.1 archaeon | reverse complement strand
GAGCCGCACTCGAGGCAGTCCTGCGGCCTCGCTACATGTGATTTCCCGCCCTTGATGTCGAACACGTTCGCAGGGCAGACGGACTTGCACGTCCCGCATCCCGTGCACTTCTTCAGGTCCACCTGCGGGATCTTGTGGCCGTATTTTCCTGTCATTATAAGCACCTCCGATTCTTGGAAAGTCGACTAGGTCATATTGGTTAAGGTCGACAAACTTAATGGAACATAATTGGTTTTAAGATAATATATGCAGAAGGTTTATAAATATAACGGCGTTATATCCGCCAGAATTTAAGCCATCCTCACTGCGGTATCCGCATGCTTCGCACACAAGTCCCTTAGCTCGAGCATCTCGCTCTCTTGGAAAGGCTTCTCCCTCTCGAAATCCGGGTCCAGGGTGTTCTTGGGCCTGAACTGCTGGAGGTAGAGTTTGTTCGCGCCTTTCACAAGTTTTGCCATTTCCTCCACATCCTCCTTCGCGTGCATGGCCGGGAGAACCGTGCTCCTGAACTCGTGCTCAATCCCGGAATCGATTATGAGCTTTATGCTCTCCTTTATCTTCTCTGTGTCCACTGACGCCCCTGACGCTTTCCCGTAGCTTTCCAGCGGCCCTTTTATGTCCATGGCTATGTAATCAACCAGCCCCTTTTCCATAAGCTCCTTGAGCATCCCCGGGTTCGTGCCGTTCGTGTCAAGCTTGACTGGATAACCCAGACCCTTCAGCTTTCCGAAAAATTCCGGAAGGTCCCTGTAGATGGTCGGCTCGCCTCCAGAAACAACAATCCCGTCCAGCCACTCCCTCCTTCCCTCCAGGAAATCCAGCACTTCCTGCTCCGGAATGGAGCCGCTTTTCTCAGGCTCCAAGACGAGCTCCCTGTTGTGGCAGAACGGGCACCTGAAATTACACCCTCCCAGGAAGATGACCGCGGCCATCCTTCCCGGATAGTCTATCAGTGACGTCTTCTCCAGGCCTTTTATCCCTACCATAAAATCCCCTTTCCCCGAGAAGAATAAAAGCCTACGAGGCTGCCACCGGGACGGCGCATTTAAGCGCCTTCTCCAAAGCCTTCTTCTCCGCGAACTCGAGCCTGTCCTTGAACTCCTCGGCTTTGCCCGCGTTCCAGTTCTTGACAGGCCTGAAGTACCCCACTATCCTGGAGAACACCTCATTCTCCTGGCCACAGGTCGGGCACTTGTACACCTCCCCCTTTATGTAGCCGTGGGTCTTGCACACGCTGAACGTGGGCGTTATGGAGAAGTAAGGAAGCTTCGTGTTGTAGGCTATCTTCTTCACGAGAGCCTTGGCAGCATTGCCGTCCATCATCCTCTCTCCCAGGAAAGTGTGGAATATCGTCCCGCCTGTGTAAAGCGGCTGTATGTCATTCTGGTGCTCCAGGGCCTTCACGAGGTCGTCCGTATATTTCACCGGCAGCTGGGTTGAATTCGTGAGGTAGGGCTCTTTCTCTCCCTGGGTTATTATGTCCGGGTACATCTGCCTGTCCAGCCTTGCAAGCCGATAGCTTGCGCCTTCGGCTGGCGTGGCCTCGAGGTTGTAAAGATTGTTTGTCTCCATCTGGAACTGCCTTGTCTGCTCTCTCATGAAGTTCATGGTCCTTATCGTGAAGGCCTTGGCCTCCGGGGTTGAGATGTCCTTCTTGAGAAGGTTCAGGCACGCCTCGTTCATGCCGCACAGCCCGATCGTGGAGAAGTGGTTAGCGAACGTCCCGAGGTATGTCTTCGTATAAGGCATGAGGCCGTTCTGCAGGTTCCTTTCCACAACCTTCCTCTTTATCTCCAGCGCGTCCCTCGCCAGCAGCATGAGATGCTTGAGCTTCTCCAGGAACTCGGCCTCGGTCTTCGCCTCGTAGCCCAGCCTGTTCATGTTTATCGTGACCACGCCTATTGAGCCCGTGTTGTCCCCAGGGCCCCACATGTTTCCCGGCCTGGTCATGATCTCCTTCTGGTTGATGTTCAGCCGGCAGCACATCGCCCTTACCGCCCCGGGGTCCAGGTCGCTGCCGACATAATTCTGGAAGTAAGGTGTCCCGTACTTTGCCGTGAGCTCGAACAGGAGCCCTGCGTTCTCGCTCTCCCAGTCAAAGTCCTTGGTCACGTTATAAGTAGGTATGGGAAACGAGAATATCCTCCCGTATGCGTCCCCTTCTATCATGACCTCCAGGAATGCCTTGTTTATCATGTCAATTTCTTTTTGACAGTCCCCGTACGTGAAGTCCTGGAGCTTGCCTCCGACTATCGCTTTCTCGTCCTTGAGGTCCGCGGGGACGGTCCAGTCGAACGTAAGATTTGTGAAGGGATATTGGGATCCCCACCTTGAGGGTATGTTCAGGGAGAAGACCAGCTGCTGCAT
>DATEYJ010000021.1:0-3824 GCA_035256265.1 archaeon | reverse complement strand
AGGGGCAAGCAGGCGTTCCGTCGCGTAATGGTTTACAACTCCGTCCCCGAGGAATTCTCGAAGCAGGATTTCATAAAGGGCGGGGACATATCCGCCCCGAAGTACATAACCCTCGGGACGCTTGCCGAGAGGCTGGGAGCGAAGAGAACATGGTAACTGAAAAGCCCGAAAAACAGGAAAAGAAGACTGCTAAGCCAGAAACGAAGCCCAAGCAGGAAAAGGAAAGGGTGAAGCATCTGATAGAGGAGAAGATGGAGAAGATAAGGCAACAGGAGCTGGTCAAGGCCGCGGAGGGTAAAGAAGAGGTGAAAGCACAAGCTTCTGAGGAAAAGATAGCGAAGGTTCCGGCAGCTGGAACTGAAGAAGGAAGGCGACAAGAGTCGCCTTCAGGCAAGCAATCTCCCAAGCCTGCAAAGGCGAAACCCCTTCCGACGTCAGCATTCGTCACGGGGAAGAGGAAGAGGGCGATTGCCCGCGCTTTTTTGAAGCCTGGAAAGGGCTCTGTGAAAGTGAACTCCATCCCCATAGACCTCGTGATGCCTGACATGTACAGGCTCAAGATGCTGGAGCCGCTCATGCTCATGGGAGAGCACTGGAAGAAGTTTGACATCAGGGTGACTGTGAGGGGAGGGGGCCCGGCAGGCCAGGCGGATGCCGTCCGCCAGGTTATCGCCAGGAGCCTTTCTGAGGTTATGGGGCCCGAGGCCAGGAAAACGTTCTTATCCTATGACAGGAATCTGATAGTGTACGACCCAAGGAGGACGGAGACGCACAAGCCTCCCCACTCCTCCTGGGGGGCAAGAAGGTACAAACAAAAGTCCAAGAGATAAATTGATGGTGTGCTATGGAATACGCCAGGATAAAGCTTGCGGGAAGGAGCATAGAGGAGATAACCCAGATATGCGAGGAGATAAAGGAGATAGCCAAGAAGCACGGAGTCTCTGTAAGAGGCCCCATCCCGCTCCCGACCAAGAAACTCAGGGTCACCACACTCAAGACCCCATGCGGGGACGGGACAGGCCACGGGAACGCCACATGGGACAGGTGGGAGATGAGAATCCATAGGAGAATAATAGACATCGGCTCTAATGAGCGCGCCCTGAGGCAGGTCGTGAGGATTCCCATACCCGAGGGCGTGAAGATAGACATAGAGCTGAAAGAGAAGTACGAGCACCACTAAAACCGGCAAAGCCGGATTCGGTCCATTTTTTCGGTTAAAAGGTTAACTGTTAATTCTTAGATATGGAAATAAGCAAAGATTTGATAAGGCAGAAGAAATTAAGAGTATGCTTCTTCTATGACGATTGTTCGTGGTTTGAAGACATCAAATCACGGTTAAGGAGCAAATTCGACCTGGTTCCAGCAATTCCTCCTGAAGATAAACCAGAGTTTGATTCAGATAGAAAGAACTACTTGGTATGTACAGATGGAAATGGAAATGGTATATACAGAATTAATTTCATCGCTGAAAGAAAGGTAATCCTTTTCAAGTACTGGACACACAGGCTGACCCCGGAAATACTTGAGAAGAACCCCATGTTGGGGCCCTTGCGTGAAGTGTATGAGATGGCAAAACCAAAGCATATTTCGGACTATCGAGAAAAACTCGAATTCCCATGATTTGCGCTCCAGTTGATTGTTAAGCCATCCTTAACAATATTTATTATGGCGTGGAAAGTCCTGTCACCCAGAAACTCCCATTTAGTGAATCGTTTATCGCACGAGCAGTGTAGGAAGTTTTATAAATTAAACGGAGAATATTCTATCATGAAAATAGCTGCTGGCCATCTCTCAGCGAATTCTTTGATGGTTAGGCCAGTGGTTAATACAGTGTTCAACGGGCTCTATCCAACATTCCCCATCAAGTGCGTATGCACATGGGAATAAGTTGGGATGATTCCCGCGCTTAATTTTCCGGTAACGGATGACCAACATCCTCCCTCGGCCTGAATTTCATCGGATTTAGTCAAACCGATTGAAGTCGGATTCTGGACCGAAGGCGCCATGAGGCGCCTTCCAGCGGGATTCGACTTCTTTCTCAAATCGAGGTCTGGGTACGCGGGATCTCAAGTCCATGGAACGTATTCCATTCAAATGGCCCCTCACACGGGCTTTCGCCTTGTGTGCAGTATCCGGTTTCAACGATTGAAGGCGACAAAAGTCGCCTTCCTTCCGTTGTTGACTCTGACCGGCGACAAAGGCCAAATTTTTGGCATCCTCGCTGCCCGGACCTCGCCCAACCCTTAACACTGTTAACTGCGCAAGCAGTTAACGGCGTAAAATATCCTACGTTTTGTCCTCCAGGGTTTAAATGCTTTCCTGGATTCCGAAGTGAATGGAAGGCGATTGCGATTGAAGGTGTCGGATGACACCTTCTTTCCAGAATGAGGTGGTATGAGAAATGGCCGGATTAAAGCTTTTAGGGAAAAGGATGGATATCACGTGCACGCCCGAGGACTGCTACCTGTGCTCGCACCTCTCGCAGTGCAGGTTAGGTGTACCGCTCTCGTGCAATGATTCATGCTTCATAAAAAGGATATAAGGCCTAACTGGTTGGAAGTTGGAATTGAGATGGAAGGCGTCAACGAAAGAGAGAAGGCGATTAAAGACCGAAGGCGTCTCTTGACGCCTTCCAATCACAATCGCCTTCAGACCACAATGACGCCTTCATTCCAGCCTTCTAGCCTGCTGGGGGCTTACCGCCCTTTCTCTCGGCGCTGCGGGCATGGCCTTCGGCTTCCCTGGAAGAGCTCTCTATTTCCATGGCAAGGCTGTCCAGCCTTGAGGAGACCTCGAGCATCTCCTGCTGCATGCTCCCAGCGAGCTTCTCGATCTCCTGCTTCTTCTGCTCGAGTATGGCCTTCGCGGACTCCATGTCCTTTTCCAGGAACACCCCCGCGCCCACCTCAACGATGAGCTTCTTGGAATCACCTATCTTTCCGTGGCTGAAAAGGCCGCTTCCGAGGGGTATGAGAATATCATTCTTTTCTGCCATCGCCTTTATCTCCTTCAGCGCCTGCCCCGAGGCCTCCATCTCCTCGTATCTCCTTTCTATCAGCACGGCATTCTGGGTAAGGCTCTCCAGGTGCTTCTGGAGCAGCTGGTAGACAATAAGCCTTTCCTGCAGTTCCTTCTCGTCCATTTCAGTCACCATCTCCTTTTCGAATCTCGCTTATAGCATCTTAAGCTTTGCCGTGACCTTATCCATCTGGCTTTCGGGGGCGGGCCCTATCCCCAGGCAGGTTATGGTCCCCGGCTTCAGCTGGGTCCTTCCTGCATCCCTTATGAGGGAGCACGGGAGCCCTAGGGACCTTGCTTTTTTCTGCAGGTCAAGCAGCTCCTTAAGGGTTTCCGCACGGGCGACAACTTTTTTCGAGCCCTCGGATTCCCACTCGTCCCTGAAAACCTGGGGGGATTTCTTGTATGAGTCCAGGGAGGCGTGCGCTACCTGGACCGCGAGCTTCCCTTTTTCCAGCCGGATATCCCTCCTGACCACGATCACCTGCTTGTACATGTTTCCTACTGTTATGCGCGTTTCCGGGCTTAAATATGTTCGAGAGAGACATAGAAACAAATAAAAAGAGCAATGGGGAAATCCCCCATTTTTCAAATAACTAAAGATTGACCACGGATTAGACTGCCGTTCCTGTCAGGGTTCCGCTTGCTGTTCTAGTTAGCCCACCGACACCCACTGTGTATGTGACCGTTACCAATTGCGAATAGGTTGCTGGGGCGTTTTTATCCGGGCACCCTTCCACCACCACTTGTACTGTGTCTGATGATGGCAGGGATACTGGTGCTGCCGAACCTGTGCAGCCCGCCGA
>DATEYJ010000020.1:0-43020 GCA_035256265.1 archaeon | reverse complement strand
CATACCTGAAGTTCTTGAGGCCCACGGCCTGGATTATCTGGTTTATGGTGTAGGCCTTGCCTGTCCCGACATTGAATATGTCACAGCCGATGTCCGAGTTCATGGACCTCACGAAAGCCTCCACCACATCCGAGGCATGTATGAAATCGCGCACGGTTTCCCCGTTGTTGTAGACGTCGAACGTCTCGCCATTCTGCTTGGCCCATATTATCTGGGAAACGAGGTTCGCGGACTTGCCCTTGCTCTTCTCGTTCTCCCCGTACACGCTGAAGAGCCTGAGACCCACTGAGCGGACACCGTAGAAGTCATGGTAGACCTTCGCCAGCCTCTCCATGGCATATCTTCCCTCCGTATAGAAGTCCTTCGCCAGAATAGGCATGTCCTCCTTGTACGGAGTCTTGTTGCCGTTGTAGATGGAAGAGGATGACGTGTAGACGACCTTGATCCTGTTCTCCTTCGCGAACTCCATGATCTCTATGAACTCGGATATGGCTTTCCCCACAAGCGTGCGGTCGCCCCTGTACAAAGGGGTGGAGGAAGGCATTCCAAGATGGAAAATCCCGTCCACATCATTCTCCTTCTTGAGCTCAGCTATCTTCCTGAGGACCGTGAACTTCCCCGGGAGATTGGACATCGCGCCAGTGGAGCAGTCGTCTATCACCACGACCTCGTTCCCGTCCCTTGCAAGCCTCTTCACGAGATTGCTTCCTATGAAGCCGCACCCTCCAGTAACTATGTATTTCATTCTAAATCACTTCCGATTGTGAGTTTGAAGCTGACATCAATCAACGTCCTGCCACAATCTGACTTCCTTTTTGGTCTTAACGGATTTAAGCGCTTCCATCCCCATCTGCTCGATCTCCTGCTGGGAGATCTGCTTGCCTCCGAGGCTTATTATGAAGTCGCTTATGGGAATCCTCCTGTCGTAGAGGCAGTCCCTTATCTCAGGGTAGACTATCCCCCCGTACCCCGGGGAGAGGTTCTGGTCCAGTACGCCCACGGCCTCCACATTTCCCAGGGCTTTCTTGAGGGCCTCCCTCGGGAAGGGCCTGTACACCCTTATCCTCACGAGGCCTATAGGCAAACCCTTTGCCCGTAGGCTCTTGACAGCCGCCTTCGCTATGGAGCTGTTCGCGCCCATGGTTACTAGGGCGGCTTGGGCGCCTTCCATCATGAACTCCTCCACAAAGTCGTATTTCCTTCTGAACTTTTTCTCCCACTCCTTGTGGACCTCCTGGATGACTCCCAAAGCGTTTTTCTGGGCAGTGTAAACCTGCGAGCGGAAGTAAGGATATTCGTTCATCACCCCTATCCCCGCTGACATGGGCTTCTTCGGGTCTAGGAAGACCTTTGGTCTGTACTTGGGGAGGAATCTGTCCACAGCCTTCTGCTCGGGTATATGCGTGGGCTCCCTCGTGTAGGAGAGGACGAAGCCCTCCATGTTTATGAAAGCGGGGAGGAGGACGCGCTCATCCTCGCATATCCTGAAGGATTGTATTACCGTGTCCAAGATCTCCTGGTTGCTCTCGCAGAAGAATATGAGCCATCCTGCGTCCCTCTGCCCCAGGATGTCATTATGATCCGGCCAGAGTGTTATCGGAGCCGAAAGGGCGCGGGAGACATTTATCATGACAACGGGAACCCTCATCCCGGAAGCCACGTAGACCATCTCGTGCATGAGGGCAAGTCCCTGGGAGGAGCTCCCTGAGAACGCTCTCGCTCCCGTGGCAGAGGCAGCTATCGCGGCCGAGAGCACGCTGTGCTCGGACTCCATGGGAAGGAATTCCCCCTTCCATTCCCCTTTGGACTTCCATTCAGCAAATTTCTCTATCAGCTCTGTCTGCGGGGTTACTGGGAAGTTGGGGACGACCTGAACCCTGGAGAGCCGTGCTCCCCATGCGGCCGCTGCATTCCCGTCCAGAAGCGTGGATTTCATGTTTATTATTCGGGCCAAGCTGATATAAAGTTTGGAGTATGTGGACTGAGTGGAGCAACAATCTCCAAGCCAAGCAAAGATACCCCTTAAATCTCTTTCTTCCATATTCTAAACATGGGGATATTCGATATTTTCAAGAGGAAAAAAGAGCCTGAAAAGCCCGCAGAGGAGGCCGCTCCGACCGAAGTGCACATAGACGAGGTGCATGACTGGGTGAACCAGACCCTCTCGGGGAAGATAAGGGACAGGCACGAGAAGGCGAATGAGATTTATTCTGACATCATGAAGGGTTTCGCGGGCATAAAGGAATCCTCTGACAGGCTTGAGGGAGCGAGGTTCGAGGGCGAGGAGAAAGTGGGGGCTGTCGTGAACATGACCAAGGACCTCTTCGTGAAGAGGGTCCACAACCTCGTGAATTCCATCCAGGCCTACCAGGGGAGGCCTGTGGACTTCCGTGTTCTGCGCGACTTCGAGCAGGCGAGCGCGGAAGCGCTCTCAGACATGAGTAGCATCACTCCCAAGCAGGCCTTCCTTCTCTCCACGTATTTCCCGAAGGAGAGCTCTCCCGTGATAGAGAAGATAAAGGAGACCCAGGAGAAGGTTTCCGTGATGAGGGAGTTCCTGGAGGCCGAGGGCGAGACCATCCAGCTCGCGCACAGCATAAAGTCAAGGAAGGAGCAGCAATCCCTGCTCAAGCTCAAGCTCAGCACGGTGGAGAAGGAGGAGAGTGGGATAGAGATGAGGATAAGGGACCTCCGGAACAGGAGCGAGAAGAACCTCGCGGAGATAGAGGGGATAGTGAAGGGCCATGAGTATGAGCAGTACAACTCGCTCGCGGAGCAGATAGAGAAGGCCAGGAAGAAATCCTCTGCTATAAAGGAGAAGGTCACAGCCGAGCTCACCTCGGTCCAGAGGCCGCTCAAGAAGCTGGAGTACCTGGCGGGGAAGGGCTACCCAATGGAGAAGGAAGAAGAGCAGGTCCTGGAGGGCCTCATAAACAGGCCGTTCGAGACCCTGGAAAAGAACCAGGAATCCAGGATAAGGGACATGCTCCTCCTGGCAAGGAAGGCCTATTTCGAGGAGAGGATGAGCCTGAAGGACAGCGAGAGGGAGAGGCTGGACGACATGATATCAAGGCTGGACTCTGACATGAAGGAGCTGAAGGCCGCGTACCAGGAGACCGGGGAGGAGATAAAGGAGATGGAAAGGGACAAAGGCCGCTACGAATGGGCGATAGAGCGGAAGGACCACCTCGAGAGCAACATAAAGAGAGCTTTGGAAGAGATAGCCTCCCTCGAGAAGCTCCTGAACACCTCCGGCCAGGACAAGGAAAACATCCGGAAGGAGATGGTGAGGCAGAGGCAGGAGCTGGAGGAGATAATCTACAAGAGCAGCGGGAAGAAGGTGAGCATAGTCGTGCCGGAGGAGAAGGAAGAAGGAAGTCGAACAGGAGACCGACAGCCGGAGGCTGTCAAGCCATCTTCGCCTTCAGGCAAGGAAGGGGAAACTCCAGAGCAAAGCGCAAGCTGATTCTGCATTTATATTCCCGAAATCCGAAAACTATACGCATGATAATGGAAACCGCCAAGGAGATTCTCCAGAAAGGCCATATTTGTGATAACTGCCTGGGACGGCAGTTCGGCCAGATCCTTTCTGGAATGACTAACAAGGAACGAGGGCGCGCGTTGCGCACAGCCCTCGCCCTGGAATACGCTGTGAAGCCTTTCCCGACCGAGAAGTCCAACTTCTCCATGTTCAATTTCAGGAAAGGCAAAAACCCTGAAACTAAGGAGAAATCCAGGCAATGTTTCGTGTGCGGAGGCCTCTTCGAGAGCCTGGAGAAGTGGGCAGAGCAGGCAGCAAAAAAGCTCCAGGCCGTAGAATGCAGGACCTTCGTGGTCTCCACCTCCCTGAGCGTCTCCCTCATACGGCTGGAGGAGGCCCTCTGGGAGGAGATAGGGATAGAGCACTGCGAGCCTATAAAGTCCGAGATAAACAGGGAGCTGGGAAAGCTGGTAGCGGGGAGGACAGGGAAGGAGCCGGATGAGGGCAAGCCGGACGTGGGGATACTCCTGGACTTGGAGAGGGGCCGGCTGGACATGCAGATAAACCCCGTTTATGTTTACGGGAGGTACCAGAAGCTCGTGAGGGGAATCCCACAGACGAAATGGGAGATGTACAAGGAGACCGTGGAGGACATAATAGCAAAGCCCTTCATGAGGGAATCAGGAGGCAGGGACCATGCCATGCACGCGAGCGGGCGCGAGGACATAGACGCGCGCTGCCTGGACTGGAGGCCTTTCGTCCTGGAGATAGGATCCCCCATGAAAAGGACATTTGACCTGAGGAAGATGGAGGCCGAGGTGAACCGCACGAGAAAGGTAAGGGTTTCGGGCCTCAGGTATTCAGACAGGAAGGAGGTCGTGGCTGTCAAGAGCCTCATGCCTGACAAGAGCTACAGGGTCCTGGTCCTTCCGGAGAAGCCTGTGTCCCTGGAATCCCTAAAGAAGCTCAAAAGAATTTCCCTGATAAAACAGCAGACCCCCACAAGGGTGCTCCACAGGCGGGCGGACAAGACCAGGACCAAGAGGATGAAATCCGTCTCCTGGAAAGCCCTTTCCGGGAAGAGGCTGGAGTTCACGATAAAGGGAGAGGCCGGGCTTTACATAAAGGAGCTTGTCCACGGGGACAATGGGAGGACAAGGCCGTCCTTCTCAGAGGTCCTTGGAGTCCCCCTGAAAGTGAAGGAGCTTGACGTGGTCAAAATACATCTCCCGAAGGCCAGAAGGGAATGAAGCAGGCCGATGGGAGAAGGAAGGCGGAATATTAGAAAGAAGGCGTCAAGAGACGCCTTCAATCCAGAGGATCCGGAATCAAGGATTTAAATAGAAAGCATACAATTAACCAGTTATATTATGGTGTGAACTATGTCAAGATCAGGAAGGGGTTTCAGGACAGGGACCAGGAGGAAGTTCAAGAGGCCTCACAGGGCCAAGTTCACTGTAGAGAGGTACCTCAGGGAGTTCATCCCTGGCCAGGTTGTTATGATAGAGTCAGACCCCTCCTCCCCCAAGAACATGCCCCATTACAGGTACAAGGGGAAGACAGGCAAGATAGTAAGGAAGAGGGGGAGGGCCTACGTGGTGAAGGTCAAGCTCGGAGACAAGGAGAAGACCCTCATGCTCAGGCCCGAGCATTTAAGGCCGGGCAAGTAATATTTCACAAAGCATATCTTGCGCGAAGGCGGCTTCGCCGCCTTCTCCGTTGACAACAGCGAGGCGAAAGGCATGAAAGTAGAAAGCGAGAAGGTCATCCCGTGGGCCGAGGTGAAGAAGGCCCTGGAGAAGAAGGAGAAGGAAAAGGAGCTCAGCTACGAGCAGAAAAATGCTTTGGACCACCTGAGGAAGTTCTCCAAGCTTTCCGAGAAGTCCGCGGCAGAGCTGGCCGAGGAGCTTGGCAAGATAGAGAGGCTGAAGGAGAGGCACATAGTCTCCATAATAAACCACATGCCCCAGGAGCTGGAGGAGCTCAGGGTGCTGTTCGCGAACGAGGTCGTGAGCCCCTCTGAGGAAGACAGGAAGAAGATAATTTCTATCGTGAAAAAATACGCTTGACGGCTTTGAAAGGGGCCGCTCAAACGAATTTAAAACCGCAAGCCAATTCTATAACCAACCTCAACAAGAAACAGTGATTTTATGATTCCTAAGGAGAAGCTCAAGAAGGACGAGTGGGGCGTGACCCTGGACTACCTCTCCCACGGAAGGTATGACATGGAGAGGTCCCAGCCCGTGGCCCAGGTCATGGGAGACCTGTTCTTCTCCCTGCTGGAGGTCATAGTGAGGGAGGACTCCAACCTCAAGATAGGGGAGAGGGTCTACATAGGCGACGGGAAGAGGGACAAGGTGAAGTACATAAGGGGGAGGATGGAGTTCAGGGAGCTCACGACAGCCGCAAAGGACGAGGTCCAGCCGGCTGTGGAGAATATCGTGAAGGACACTCCGGGAAAGTTCCTGGATTTCTTCAACAAATCCGGCCAGCTCACCACTCGCATGCACCAGCTTGAGCTGCTTCCAGGGATAGGCAAGCGCCACCTCTGGGCGATAATAGAGGAAAGGAAGACCAAGCCTTTCGAGAGCTTCGCGGAGCTCAAGACGAGGGTGCCCCTGCTACCCGACCCAGAGAAGATGATCGTGAGGAGAATACTGGAGGAGCTGAACGACAAGGACAGGTACAGGGTCTTCGTCCCCAGGATGGAGAGCTCACGGAGAGATTAGAGAGTGAAAATATGTTTGTGAAGGAGATAATGACAACTGACGTGAAGACAGTTTCCCCGGGCTCCACAGTGCAGGAGGCCGCGGAGCTGATGGCGGATGCCGGAATAGGCAGCCTCATAGTCGTCAGGAAGGAGATGCTCGCGGGAATACTGACAGAGGGGGACATAATCAGAGAGGTTGTGGCAAAGAACAAGCTCCCCTCCAAGACAAAGGTGGAGGAAGTGATGACCAAGGAGGTCGTGGCTGTGGGGCCTGACACCCACATAGAGGACGCGGCCAACGCCATGACCGAGAAGAGGGTCAAGAGGCTCCCCGTGGTCACGGAGAACCAGCTGGTGGGGATAGTCTCAGCCATGGACATAGTGGCGGCCCAGCCCAAGATGATGGAGCAGATAGCCAAGATAGTGCTCATGCCCATGAAGAAGAAGCTCGCGGCCGGCTAGCGCAGGATGTGGTAGAGGCAGGCGGCAGAAGCGGTAAAATAAGCGCCTGTCCCTATGCAGAAAACATGGTTGCTTGTATATCTCGTTTTCTCAGGATTTTTATCCGTAAGATACATGCCGAAGATTCCGCCAGCAGTCATAATGCCCTTCAATAGATAGGGGCCCATGTTCCCGTACATGCTAAGGTAAGAACTAACAACAGGATGTATCTCTTCTATCCTCCCCTTTGCTATTCCCAAATCCGTGAGGTAATAATCCAGGAAGCTTGCGCCCGCAAAGATTCCTGACTTCAAAAGGAGATTCTTGTTCTCCTTTGCCCATTCACCGACTTTGCTCATAAGACATTCTTGGAAGAAAAGAATAAATGGGCTCGCTGGGAAGTTCGTGGAAGGAAGGTGTCTCTTGACACATTCTGTCTCACATCGAACCCAGGACCTTCGGCTTCTACGCCATGCAACGCCTCCACAGAGCGGAAGCGGGCCTTATAAGACCTGCGCACGCACGAGATTCTTAGAGAGAAGGCGACTTTTGTCGCCTTCATTCTTTCAATCCAGCGCGTTCGGCGCTCTACCGACTGAGCTACGAGCCCATTAATGGCTAGACGGCTTGTGCCTATTGGATAAAGCCGTCAATCTCTCGTTCTGGCTAGAAGGCGACTCTTGTCGCCTTCACTCCGGTTTGTGGCTAGAAGGCGACAATGGCCCGAAGGCGTCTGCGGACGCCTTCCAACTCAATTCACCTTCAGGCAATTGTAGTTATATGTGACGGAATGATTATAAAAACCCTTCTTCATAGCAAAGCATTTATAAGTTAATCAGCTAGATATACTATGCGTTTTGCCCTCAAGGCATACGCTCATGTTTGATTCCAAGAGAGGTGAATGATATGGTAAATGCAGGATTTGCGCAGATAGGCGGGCAGCCCATTCTGATACTGCCCGAAGGGACATTCAGGAGCAAGGGCAGGGACGCCCAGAGGTCGAACATAGCCGCCGCCAAGGCGGTGGCTGACGCAGTCAGGACCACGCTGGGGCCCAAGGGCATGGACAAGATGCTCGTGGACACCCTTGGTGATGTGGTCATAACTAATGACGGGGCGACCATACTCGAGGAGATGCACATAGAGCACCCTGCAGCGAAGATGATGGTGGAAGTGGCCAAGACCCAGGACAAGATTGTTGGTGACGGGACAACAACGGCGGCGGTGCTTGCCGGGGAGCTGCTCAAGAAGGCGGAAGACCTTCTGGACCAGGAGATACACCCCACTGTCATAACCAAGGGCTTCAGGATGGCCAAGATGAAGGCTCTTGAGGTCCTGAACAACATCTCAAGGAAGATTGACATCAATGATGAGGCCAGCCTCAGGCAGATAGCCAACACAGCCATAACAGGGAAGTCCGCTGAGAAGGCTTCTGAGGAGCTGGCAGACATCGCGGTCAAGGCCATAAAGAAGATCGCGGAGGTCAAAGGCTCGGTCGTGAGCATAGATGTGGATAACATAAAGCTCGAGAAGAAGGAGGGCGGCTCCATAAATGACAGCCAGCTCATAAACGGCGTGCTCATAGACAAGGAGGTCGTGCATTCAGGCATGCCAAAGAAGATAGAGAAGGCCAAGGTCGCGCTCATAGACTCCGCCTTGGAGGTGAAGGAGCTGGAGGGGGATGCCAAGATAAGCATAAACTCCCCGGAGAAGATGCAGGCATTCATAGAGCAGGAGGAGCGCATGCTCAGGGACATGGTGGACAAGGTCGTGAAGTCCGGAGCGAACGTGGTCTTCTGCCAGAAGGGCATAGACGATGCGGCGCAGCACTTCATGGGAAAGGCCGGGATACTTGCGGCCAGGAGGGTGAAGAAATCGGACATGGAGGCCCTGGCCCGCGCAACCGGAGCCAGCATAGTGAGCAACCTGAACGAGCTCTCCAAGAGCGACTTGGGATATGCGGGCCGCGTGGAGGAGAGGAAGATCGCTGGGGACCAGATGATTTTCGTGGAGGAGTGCCAGCAGCCCAAGGCCGTGACCATCTTCATAAGGGGAGGCACAGAGCACGTGATAGACGAGGTGCAGAGGGCCATGGAGGACGCGGTAAAGGGGATAGCAGCTGCCCTGGAGCTTGGCAAGATAGTGGCAGGAGGCGGGGCGGCTGAGATAGAGGTCGCGAGGGAGCTCAGGAAATACGCCGAGTCTTTCAAGGGTCGTGAGCAACTCGCCATAAATGCCTTTGCAGAAGCCATGGAAGTGATACCAAGGAGCCTTGCCGAGAACGCAGGGCTTGACCCGATAGACAAGATCGCGAACCTGAGGTCGCAGCACGACAAGAAGGGCGTCACGTTCGGGCTGGACGTATTCTCAGGCGAAGTGCAGGACATGATAAAGCTCGGGGTGATAGAGCCGCTGAAGATAAAGACGCAGGCGATAAAGTCCGCTTCAGAGGCAGCTGAGATGATATTAAGGATAGATGATGTCATCTCAGCCTCCGGCTCAGGAGGCGGCAAGATGCCTCCCATGCCTCCGGGAGGCCCGGGCGGCGGGATGGAAGACTACTGACCTGAAAGATGGGAGGTCAGATAGCTCTTGAACAGGATTATGAGTCTCTCCTTCCTTGTTTTTAGGTAAAATCCTGAGCAATTCCGTTAACTTTAAAAAGGTATTACCAGATAATGGTAAAAATATTTAAACTTATGCTTAAAAAACCGAAAGCTTTATAAATGGGTGTGTGCAAAATATAACATTCAAATTCACCCTCATAATTACTGAAAGGGAGTAACAAACCAGAGAGAAAGTGCCTCGCGGGCACTTTCAATCGAAGGTCGTGTGTTATGGAGAAGAAGCAAAAAGCCGTCCCCGTATGCCCTGAGTGCGGTTCTGAAAAGATAAGGTATGATTACGAGAGAGGGGAAACTATTTGTAACGCGTGCGGCGCTGTCCTGAGCGAGTCCATGGTGGACCTCACCCAGGAGTGGCGCGCGTTCGATGAGGACCAGAGGTCCAGGAGAGTCAGGACAGGAGCTGCCCTCACGCCCATGAAGCACGACCAGGGCATAACCACTGAGATAGGCAAGGGGAAGGGCGAGCTCTTCAAGGTTTCCTCCAAGAAAAGAGCTCAATACTACCGCCTCACGAAGTGGCACAAGAGGCTCATAAAGTCCAAAGATCGCAATTTATCTTTCGCATTCTCAGAGCTCCAGAGGCTTGTCTCTCAGCTCCATCTTTCTAGGGCTGTCCACGAGAAGGTGGCCAAGCTCTACCAGCAGGCCGTGAACAAGGGCCTCGTGAGGGGCCGTTCTACTGAATCCATTATTGCTGCTCTTTTGTACACAACCTGCCGCGAGGAAGGAGCTCCTAGGACCCTGGACGAGATATCCAAGGCCTCCGGTATAAACCGCAGGGATATTGGCAAGACATATAGGTACATAGCTAGGAAGCTCAGGATAAGGATACTTCCTGCAAAGGCGCAGGACTACGTCCCCAGGTTCGGCTCCCTGCTCAGCCTTTCCGAAAGGGTGCAGGTCAGGGCCGTGGAGGTTCTGGACGAGGCTGGGAACTTTGACGTCACTTCTGGAAAGGGTCCCATAGGCGTGGCCGCAGCTGCTTTGTACATTGCCGCTGTCCTTGAAGGCGAGAAAAAGACCCAGAGGGAAGTGGCAGACGCGATTGGCGTGACAGAGGTCACCATCAGGAACAGGTACAAGGAGATGGTGGAGTCCCTTGGGATAAAGGACGAAGTGGAAGAGAAGGTCAGGGAAGAGGAAGAAAGAGAAGGGCGGTAATCACCCTTTCTTTTCGAATTCTAAGGAGAAATATGAAAGGAAACATCTGGGAATTCCACGTGAAGGAAGGCTGCGAAAGGCAGTTCGAAGCTATGAACAGGCGCAACTGGCCGAATTTTTTCATGTCAAGTCCGCATTATAGAAGTACGGACATTGCAAAAAATCTGGAGAATTCACGCATTTACTTGACTGTGGACAAATGGGATTCTCGAGAAGATTTTGAGGAATTCAAAAAGGCTCACAGGAGCGAATATGATACAATTGACTCAATCCACAAAGAGCTTTACGAAAGCGCAAAGCATGTAGGCTGGATTGATTTATAGCCGAGGCAAGCTAAACTTCTTCGTTAGTATTCTCTTCCAATTGCTGCCTCTTCATTCCGTAGAGAGTTTTTTTCATCCTAGCTTCCTTGTTCTTCGCGCTCCAGAAGTAGGCCTCGTCCCTGGTCCTTCTGGTTATGAGGAAGATTACTCTCCCGACCTTCTGTCTTCCTACCCTCCCGCGCCTTTGTATGGACCTTATCTCCGAGGGCACTGGTTCATAGAAAATCGCCAAATCCATGGCAGGGATGTCCAGCCCCTCCTCAGAGACGCTCGTGCCTACTAGGACATTGTAAACCCCTTCCCGGAAGTCAGAAATCCTCTGGATCTGCTCCTTCTGGGTGAGCCCTTCCTTCTGGCCCACGAACTGCACAGCCCTTACACCGTCTATGTTGTTCAGGCTGCTCTCAATCTCCTTTACAGAGTCCCTGTAGTTCGCGAAGATTATTATCTTGGAGTCCTGCTTCTCGCGGACCTGCCTGTCCACGATCTGGCAGAGCCTCCCCATCTTGGGGTGCTTGGAGCCCTGCTCATAAAGCCCCCTGGAAAGGTAGATGGCATTCGCGACTTTCTGGTCCTTCAGGATGTTCTTTGCCGCGTTTGATTCGTCCTCTTTCAATTTGTTCCAGTATTTCTCCAGCACGGTTATGCCCTGCGTTTCCAGAAGCCCGAGCGCGTGCTCGAGCTTTATGGCCTGCGCCACTATGGAGGAGATCCCGAAGGCGGCCTTGTGGCCTCTCTTTATGGAGGCCTGCATGCTTGCCTGCAGCTCCAGGAAATCCCTCCTGGAAGGCCTTGGCTTTTTCAGGAAGCCCATGCTCTTGAGCTTGCTCGCGCGGTCCTCTATGGCCTCGTCCAGATACCGCTTTATGCGCAAGAAGCTCTCAGGCAGCTCCACATAAGCCCACTCTATCTGCTTCTCCTTTATCCAGGGCTTCACATCATAATCCTCATCCGTGCGGATTTCCACGCACTCTGTGCCCAAGTTCTCCTTGATTTCATTTATCTTCTCCGCGGTCCCTCCGGGGGAGGCCGTGAGTGCAAGAATGCGGGGGAACCTGGACTGCTGGAGGTAGAGCTTTGCCACATACGGGTAAGCGTACCCCCCTATGGAGTGGTGAGCCTCATCTATGACAAGCAGGGAAAAGTCCTTCAGGGAAAGAATCCCGTTCCTGAGGTCGTTCTCTATGACTTGGGGAGTGGCGAAGACCAGCTTCTTTCGATAGAGAGACTCCCTCTCCTCAGGCTTTATGAAGCCTGTGACAGCCACCATCTCCTCCTGGGGGATTCTCATGCTCCTTCCAAAAACCTTGTGGTGCTGGTTCACGAGAGGCCTTGTGGGGGCCATCACAAGAATTCTGGAGTCTGGATATTTCTCCAGCCTGTGCGCGGCAAGGAGTATGGCCACGTTTGTTTTCCCGAGGCCTGTGGGGAGGACGCAGAGCGTGTGGTTCTTCACTGCTGTTCCCAGGATGGCCTCCTGGTATGGCCTGGACTCCATGGAATCCTCCACTATCAGGGGATGATTAACGTAAGGCATAACAACACTTCGCTCTTAATTTATACAAAGGCTTACAATAATAAAGTGAAAAGCATGATTGAAGAGAGCAAACTCAAATACGAGAAAATCAAGGGCATCCCCCACATGGAGGAGCCCGGGAATTCCGTAAAGGTGAGGACAGGCGACTGGAGGGTCTTCAGGCCCGTCTGGGACATGAAGAAATGCGTGAGGTGCAAGCAGTGCTGGCTCATGTGCCCGGATAACGCAATCCACTGGAAAGGCAAGCCCGTATGGGACCCGCAGGTGTGCAAAGGCTGCTTAATCTGCGTGGAAGTGTGCCCGCAGAAGGCCATAACCTCCGTAAGGGACATGCACGAATAGAGCTAGTTACTTCTATCCGATTCTATTGAAGAAATGCAAGAGCCTATTTGGCCTTTGCCGCTATCCTTCCTATGTAGACAGTCGCCACCACGGCTATTATGGTCACGATTATGGCGTAAAGCCACGGCCCATAGGCTTCCAGCCCGAGGGACACTATGGCGCTCTTTATCGCGTCGTTCCACGCGAGAGCTGCCACAAGCCCGAACGCGGCTGTCATGAGTGCGGCAATCTTGTCTATCACGTCTTTGCTTATTACCATAACAAAAAGTTGGATTCCTGTCTTAAAAACCCCACCTTTCCCATAAGGCTTCAAGTTTTTATCCTTTAGGCCTCCTTATATATTATGCCAGACTCCCCTGATGCGCATGAGATGTTCAAGGCCGTTTCCAAGAAGACGGACGAGAGCGAGTTCTTCACTTCCTTCCCCAAGGGCTACCAGAAAGGCCGGACGAAGTACGTGGTCATAACAGGAACTGTTATTTCCGGAGTGGGCAAAGGCACGATATCTTCCTCCGTGGGCACGCTCCTCAAGCTCTTCCACGGGTTCAAGGTATCCCCCATAAAGTTTGACGGCTATCTGAACTATGACGCAGGGACTCTTAATCCATACAGGCACGGGGAGGTGTTCGTGCTGGATGACGGGACAGAGTGCGACCTGGACCTCGGGACCTATGAAAGGATGATGAACACTTCCTTCTCCAAGAGCAACTACCTCACCTCAGGGAAGATATTCAAGACAATAATAGACAAGGAGAGGGCCGGCAAGTACCTTGGCCGCGACGTCCAGTTCATCCCTCACGTGACAGGGGAGATAAAGGGCTTCCTCAGGAGCCTTGCCGTGGGCTCGGATGCGGACATAGTCATGGTGGAGGTCGGGGGGACGGCGGGGGACATAGAGAACTCATACTTCATGGAGGCCATGAGGGAGCTCGCTTATGAGGAGGGGAAGGAGAACGTGTGCTTCATAACAGTCACCTACATACTTCAGCCCCACTCTCTTGGAGAGCACAAGAGCAAGGCCGCGCAGCTCGGGCTCAGGACGCTGATGGGCATGGGGATACAGCCCGACATAGTCATATGTAGGAGCGAGACTCCCGTGAGCGACAAGATAAGGGAGAAGATAAGCATATACTCGAACGTGCCCATGGAACGGGTGATAAACTGCTACGACATAGACAACATCTACAAAATCCCGCTCTTCCTGAAGGATGCGGGCATGGACGAGGAGATAATCAAGATCCTGAAGCTCGGGAAGAGGGAGGGGAACAGCAGGGAAGAGTACCACAAGTGGGAGGAGCTCGTAAAGAAAATAAACTCCGCGAAAAAGGAGGTCACAATCGGGATAGTGGGCAAGTACACCTCTGTCCATGATTCCTACCTGAGCATACTCAAGGCCATAGAGCACACGGCCCCTTACGTGGGAGCCAAGCCGACCATAAAATGGATAGAGGCCACGAACGTGACGAGAGATAACGTGAAGCAGAAGATGGAAGGGATGGACGGGATAATAGTCCCCGGAGGCTTCGGGGAGAGAGGAACAGAAGGGAAGATAGAGTGCATACGCTACGCGAGGGAGAACGACCTCCCGTATTTCGGTCTCTGTTTCGGCTTCCAGATGGCTGTGATAGAATTCTCCCGCAACGTGTGCGGCCTGAAGGGAGCGAACAGCACTGAGATAGATGACGAGACCCCGCATCCCGTGATTTGCATACTTCCCGAGCAGGAGGAGATAAAGGGCCTTGGAGGGACAATGAGGGTCGGAGGCTTCGACCTGGCAATAGAGAAAGGCTCCTTTGCCCACAAGCTTTACGGGAAGGACCATGCGAGGGAGCGATTCCGCCACAGGTGGAACGTGAATACCAAGTACATAGAGGCCCTGGAGAAGAACGGCATGGTATTCTCGGGCCGCGCCCCTGAGAAGAAGATCATGCAGATACTCGAGCTTCCGGACAAACGTTTCTTCCTGGGCACGCAGTTCCACCCAGAGCTCACTTCCAGGCCGATAAATCCGCATCCGCTCTTCAGGGGATTTTTGGAAGCGTGCTTGAAATAACTAGTAACTTATAGCATTTTCAATACATCGAATATCATCCTCAAAAATATCCGGATATTTTTTCATTTCTGACAATATATTCCGGTAGAATTTGGTACATCCTTCCTCCATAGCAAATGTGCGCATTTGGCCATCAATATATTTATGATATATTTTTGCTATTTCAAGAACCTCTTCCTTTGTGTATTTCCTTTCTTCGGATTTTGCCATAGAAACGATATATCAAAAAAATTATAAAAACATCAGTCTTTTTCTTCATACCCAGCGTTTATGAGCTCCCATATCCTCTTGGCCTTCTCCTTCCCGATTCCCTCCACCTTCATGAGCTCCTCCGGAGTGGCGTCATACACGTCCCGCACAGTCCCGAAGTGCTTGAGAAGGCGCCTGCTGAGCACATTCGAGACGTTCGGGAGGCCTGCCACCAGGAACTCTTGCTGCTGCGGCAGAGAGGCCACCTTCTTGTTGCACCTTATCTGCAGGCCCTTGCTCTCCTGCACCTGCTCCCTGTAGGCCATCCAGTATATCTGGGCGGCAGTTTCCTTCGAATTATGCGTCCAGATTATGGGAATCCTGTAATCTATGGCTATGGAGGAGAGGACCCCCCGCACGGTGTTCGCGTGCATGTTCCTCTCCAAGAACATGGCCTCGGGATTCCCCTCCAGGATGAGCACGGGCTTCTCATACGAGCATGCAAGCTCCTCCATCTGCTTGAAGAGCCGCTGGTCTATTATCGACTGCAGGAAGTCCGGGATGGCTTTCCTCTCCACAGCCACCCTTTCCGAGACTATGTAGTCCCCTGTCTTGAGCTGTATCTCCCTTATCTCTGCATCATGTTGCCTGAGGTGCCTTGTCACGTTCGAGGCTATCTCCCTGTGGTCTGCCAGTATGACGACCTTCTCCCCCTTAAGGACTTTCTGGGCTTCCATAGAACCAACTCGTCTTTATGAAATTTTCGAGCCTGGTTTAACATCCTTGTCTACCGTGAGCAGGCTCACGGTATTCCCGTCCTGGGCCGCGAGCAGCATGCCCTCGGACCTCACTCCCCTGAGGGTGACAGGGTCCAGGTTCGCGACAACTATTATCTTCTTGCCCTTCATCTCCTCGGGCTTGTAGTATGGCCTGAGGCCTGCCACAAGCGTGATGTTCTTCCCTCCCATGTCCACAGAGAGCTTGTAGAGCTTGTCGGCCCCCGGCACAGCATCTGCCGAAAGTATCCTGCCTACCCTGAGGTCCAGGTTCTGGAACTCCTTAAATGAAACCATAACCAATATTCTCCGCCCAGATTTATATTGCTTATATACCGCCACTCGCAATAATATATATTTATGACACGTTGGAAAGAAGGCGGCTTTGCCACCTTCAGGCCAGAATACTACTGGATTCTAGCGTTTGCTGCGTTTCTGTTCCTGCCAGGCGTGAGGGCTATAGACCCACCTGAAATCACCATAATACCCTCGAACCTCTCAGTCAACTCGAGCTTTCTGATAATAGCCAATCCCAATGCCCTGCCCACGGAGCCCGTGAGCCTCAACTGGATATTTTACGGGATAGAGGGAGGTATTGGAGGCTTCCCCCCGAGGGACACGAACAACAGGTGGGTGTGCTATTTTTCCAACACAGAAACAGACATATGCGGTCCCAGCCTCTTCCCCTCGCCCACGTACGGGATTCCTTATACTATAGAGGTCAATGCCATAAAGTATGGCCAGACCCTGAACAGCACGAAAGAGCTTTATGTAGGAGGGATAACGATAACTCCCCGCGTGGACGTGATAGACAAGACGGTTTACATGTCAGCGGTGGCAGCCAGCGCGGCCAGCAGGATGAATTACAAGATATATTCGGCAGACACGCTTGGTGAGGTAAAGGCTGGGTACATGAATTACAACCCGCAATACCTGAAATACATATCAAGCAACTTCACACTTCCCGACGGTAACTACTACATAGAATTCACAATCAACGCTGGCGGCGATTTCGGTGGAAGCGTCTCGAAAATCGCAGTGGGAGGCGGCACAGTCCCCGTGGGGGACATAAGGCTGGAGTCCTGCACAGGGACCACCTGCCAGGTAGTAAGCAAGATAAGCTATTCAACCACCATAAACTCCGGCCAGACCTTCACGCTCAAGAAGTTCAAGCTGACCAACACAGGGACTGAGAACATAACCGCGATAGATTTTATTCTCCCCTCAGAGCCTGTTGACGTAAGCAGATACCTGAGCATAAGCGCCGAAAGCACAATCCTCAGGCCGAACGAGAGCACGTTCCTTTCAATCACCCTGAAGAATATACAGTCCGACACCAACATCTCCACGACAGCGACCATGTCCTCTGATATCATGCAGTTCCCGATACCGTTGGAATTCAAGATAAGCGTCATAGGTCAGTCAGTAACGTGCGAAGGGAAGGATGATCTGGAGCTGTGCCTCGGGGGAAGATGCTGCAGCGGAACATGCATAATAGGTGCGGTGGAGTGCTGCAGCGATTTGAACTGCATCTCCGGAACATGCAGTTCCGAGTACAAGTGCATCCAGGCAGGCGAGTGTGAAGGCAAGGCCAATCTGAACTCCTGCGGCACGGATGGTATATGCTGCGATAGCTCGTGCATATCCGGAGGGGAGTGCTGCACCTCTTTTGACTGCACAGGAACGGACGAATACTGCACAGCAGACAAGAAGTGCGAATCCAATATATCGCCTCCCCTGGAATGCGAAGGCAAGAGCGATAGTGATTCATGCACAGGAGGCGTGTGCTGCGGGGGCTCATGTGTGGAATGCTGCGCGGACAGCGACTGCACCAATGCAGGAGAGACATGCTCAAGCAGCAACATATGCGAAATCCCCGAAACGCCTCCGGGCCCTGACATAGTAACAATATCCTTGATAGGTGGGGGAGTGGCTGCAGCAGCTCTGGTGGGGTTCTTCCTCTTCAAGAAGTTCAGGAAGAAGAAGGATGCGGGAGAAGAAGAGCTGGAAGAGGGCGGGGACAAGGAAGAGGACGAGTTCTCTGACGAGGATTTCTACTAACTTGACAGAAGGCGTCAGCGGACGCCTTCCAGCCAAAATCATTTCAGTTCCAGGAATTCCTGTCCGCTACCCTTTCTTTTCCTCAGCAAAAGCAGGACTAAGAAAACACCCATCCCAAGAGCCACAGGGATGAGAATAATCCCGAAATTGAAAGGAGATTCAGGTTTCTCTTCCTCCTGGGGAATATCGTCGCCCTGCCCAGGCTCTGTCTGATTTTGGCCCTGGCTTGACAGGGCCTGCTTCCTTGCGGAATCCAGGGCATCCTGAAGATTCTTGTACTCTGTAAGGTTCTGGCCATCGCTCTTGGAGTAGGAGCTGTACCAGTTCCTGACTGTTCTGTCCACGCTCGCGTCCAGGGAGGAGTTCGCAAGAGACTTGATATCATCCGCGCTCCTGTAGACATCAGACACCATCTCATTCACCGAGAGGTAGGAGGAAGCGAGCCTGTCCATGCCCCCGGAGCTTGTCGTGGCCTTTATCTCATAGAATCCTGTCTGGTTCCTCGGGGTCACGGTGAATTCCACTGTCTTCTCGGAAAGGCCTGGAACCGTGAAGCTGTCCAAGACAAGAGAACTATCCAGGTCAAAAGGCCTCTCCACGCTCACCACAAAGGCCTTCTCCTCCCCGTAATTGTTCTGGATGGTGAGCCTGTAGCTCACTGGCTCCAGCTTCTTTATGGCAAGGTTCTCCGGAAACAGGGAGACAGAAAACCCTTCCTGAACGGAGTCAGAAACCACAAGCCTCATGGGAGCCTGCCTCGTGCATGAGTCCAGGGAGCAGCTCCTGGCTTTTCCCGTGGCCTTTACATCATAAGTCCCTGACAGGATATTGCTGGCATTCAGAAGCAGGGTTTTATATTGGGAGGTTGGCGAGGTCTGGACAACAAAGACTTTCTGCTCGAAAGGAATCCCAGAATCCACATTCACGTCTATGGTAAGGCTTGCCTGGGACTGCAGGAGCAGCTCTATGGATATGTCCCCAGGCTTGGCAGTTTTTGAATATGTGGCGAAACCCAGGCTGAAAATGTCCGCATTGCTGTTCAGGACGGTTCCGGGATCCTTCCCCGGCTTGGCTATGTCCACATCCATGTACTTGGACAGGCATACCCCTCCCTTCCATGTCTTGGAAAGGCTCAGGGAGGGAGCAGATATCCTCACAGTGTAGTTCGAGCAGTCCCCCTCCTTCTTGTCCAAGGAGAAGAACCTTATGGGGGTTATCACAGTATTGTTCTCCTCTGTCGTGATTATCTGCTCCGTGAGGTCCGTGGACCAGTTGGAATCCGTGGTTATGTAATAATCAGCCTTCCTCTGGCCTGCTCCCAGGTCATCCGGGAGTATGAAGTAGACCTCCGCGGTGGAGTTCGGGGCCACGGTGAAGTAGAGGCCGTCCGTGAGGCGGAGGGCATGCGCACATCCGGCCAGCATGAGAAAAGCCAGAATGAATACAGGCAGAAGGGATTTCATGGATTATTATTGGAAGGGGTTTGTTATATCTTAAAACAGGAAACGGATTGGCCTCTATAATTTTCGTCAATAACCGTCATTTCCCCCTTCCAGTCACCTTTATAAACCCCGGTATCCCATTCTAATATATCAGTATTCACTACAGTATGGTAACTACTAAATGGTGGGAAAATTGTGTGCTCTCCCACATAAATAATGAGAGCACTGCTCTCAAACCCCAGAAATGGGGCAAAGGTGTTTGAGATGGCCACTAAGAACCCGATAGGGAACTACCTGGAAGGGGAAAGGGAGCTTCCATACGAAGAGCTGTTTCTGGCCCTGGAAAGGAAGCCTTTTTACAAAAGATTTGCTAAATACATTGCTCCGCCCCTAGCGGGCATGATGCTGGCGGGCTGCGCCACGACCAGGTTCTATGAAAGAGTTGAAACCCTGCCCGACGAGGTGGATGTTCTGAACATAGACACCAGGCCCCAAGGGGCAGAGGTCATATACGATGGCAAGTCCATCGGCAAGACGCCTATGCAGGTCACGGTGAGATTCAATTTAAAAAACGACTTGACGATTCTAGCGACCGAAAAAGGAGGAAAGATAATAGAAGAGAAGATATATGCCCATTCTACATTTTCAAAGCCGTCATTTCATGAGTTTACGCTTTACGTCCCCGGCTATTTTGAAAGGGAAGTTCTTCACAAAAGCGATGGAAAAAGCAACGGCGGGAATTACTTTGAAATTCTCAGAGAAAATGGAAATAAACCTTTAATTCATCAAGAGCAGAATGTGATAATAAAGCAAGAAGGGAAATTGGATAAGATTGAAATCAAATAAAATCCAGATATTTAAACTTCATTTTCAGCGATTTCGCTTATTAGCAATTGCACGTGACCTTTGAAGCATCGTTTTTCTTTAATTCGATTTTATAGTATTTATCGCCACTTGACGCACTTATCATATGTTTGGTTCTGCCAGTCTCCGTATCTGTGTTATACTCATTATTGTTGTTATAGCAGTAGAACTTGAAGCCTAACGTAGTTGTTTTGTCTATCAACTTATCTACATCTACGGACCATGCGCCATCTTTATACATAAAGCAACTACTACCATCTTCTTTACATTGTTCGGTTATGAGGGCGCTGCAATTCTGTGCCTTGTTTGCTATGAACAAGCTGAGGATTTTTTTATCCTTGCATTCATATGTGGTTGTGGTGCCGGTTGTGGTTGTTGTGGCACTTCCTCTAACATTGCAACAGGAGTCGCCGCTCCACTCAAGCTGCCTTTCATCACATCTCATCTGGATAGATGTAGTCCCGCCCGAGCTGGATGACCCGGTTACTATGCCAACCGAGTTGTACACGCTTCCCAGTATTGATGTGCTCTGTTGGAGGCTGTTGGTGGCCTTGCTCACTATGTCGCTCAGCTTGTCCGCGGAGGAGCTCACGTCGCTCAGGCCGGTGTTCACACATGACGTTATGCTGGTGAAGCAGGATTCCGGAGACTTGTCACACCGCCCTATGTCAAGCTGGTGTTGATAGACTTCCATGCACATCTCCATGTTTATCATCTTGATCTCCATGTTCTGTATCTCCAGGTCGATGCGGTACTGGGCCTGGAGGAATTCGCACAGCTTCGAGTATGACTGCACGAGGCTGCCGCCTATCTGGCTTCCTACGTAAGCGCCGGCTACCGCCTTCGAAAAAGGATCTGATGCATATCCACCTTGAGGGGTTTTAATTTGAGTATCGGTGCTAGCTGAGCCTGCTATAGCCCCTGCGATGGTGAGGACAAGCTGGAGGTATACCAGGGTCTTGACAGTCTCCATGCAGTCCTTGATTGCGCCGTAAAGGTCCCTCGCTATCTCTATTGTCCTGTACAGCCTCTGCTTCATCTTGGCTATCCCTTCCTGGGTGATGTCGTAAAGGGAGCGGATGCCCTGCCTGATTATGATGGTGGGCAGGGGGGCCGAGAGGGTTTGTGTCTCAGTCTTCTGCTTCCCGTTCTGGTAGCTTAGGAGGACGGAGAGGGCGTTTGGAGAGAAGGTGTAGGTCTGGCCCTGGGAGCACATGTATATCCTGGGAAGCATGAGCGTGCAGTTGAAGCTGAGGTTGCCTCCCTGGAAGGCCTGCTCCTGGTCACAGTGCACCATCTCAGCGGCAGTGCCATTTATGGTGGCGTAGAAGTATTGGGGCCTCGCGCTCCCGGGCTGGTTCTCTATATGGGCTTTGACATTCACGCTGTTCGTGATTTCGCAGCTGGTGAGGGAGACAGTGACCTTGGGGGAGTCTATAACAAGAGAGATGCTGGACTTGGGAAGGCAGCCGCCCAGGTAGGTCTGCTGGTCGAAGTCGCAGTAGTAGTCCTCCCCGAAAGAGGAGGAGTCCTTGCATGGGCAGTCATAGCAGCACACGCTTGGATTTTCTCCAAGCGAGGATTCGCACGTGCCGTCCCCGCAGTGGTATACGGGAGTCACATAAAGGTCCTGGAAGGGCGCGTTAAGGTGCCTGACTATCTGCTTGGATTTCCCGTCAGGGAATGAGATGGTCATGTTTATGGAGTTCCCGCTTATGGTCTTGTAGGGAAGGGAGCAGCCCTCGCTCTCAAGCGCGGGGATCACGAGCGTGCAGTTGAATATGCTGACAGCGACCTTGTCGCATTTCATCTGCCAGCCCTTCACAAGGCCGTTCTGCATGTACGCGAAGTAGTCAAGGCTGATGTCAGTGGGGGCGTTCGCGACAGGGATCGTGAGGTAGACCGCATGGGCCTGCCTGCAGTCCGTGAAGTTCACGGGATTTACCGAGTTCACGGATATGGATAGGGAATCAAGATTCCTGCAGCCCGAGGTCTTGTCGCAGTACTGGGTCCCGGGGCTCGGGCAGCCGCAGTCCAGGCAGCACGTGGCCTGGCTCTCTCCCATGTTGCACTGGCTGTCCCCGCAGTACTGGGAGGGTATGCTCACGGGGCCGAAAGGAGCTGAGATGGTCCTGGTCTTGGCGAGCGGGCCGTCATTGTATGTGATTGTGAAGTGAAGGGTGTTTGGATTGAAGGTGTAGGCCTGGGTCTTCTGGTAGTTTGATATCTGGAAGGGTATGGTGCAATTATACTCGAACTGGGAATTGGGGGCTGAGCAGTCCGGGGTTCCCGGGGCTACCTGGCCGTTCGTGAGGTTCATGGTGGCGCTCTTGTCCACCAGGACAAGGCCTGCGGGCGGGTTGAATATCTTTGCGGTAAGGCTTATCCTGTCCCCTGGATTGTAATTATCCAAGTAGGAGGTGAGCTTGGTTATGCCAAGTGTGATTGCGGCCTCGGACTGGCAGGTCTTCTTGAGCGAGTCGCAGTAGGAGCCGTCCTGGCACTTGCAGTCATAGCTGACCGAGACGCCGGAGAAGGAGGCGCTCAAGGATTTGCTCGCGGAGTTGGGGCCGTCCTTGTAGCTTATCGTGAGGTTGAGGATGCCCGGGCCTATCACATAGGAGCCGCTTCCGCACTTTATGTTCGAGGTAAGGGGAATCGTGCACTCATATGAGCCTGAGCTTCCCGAGCACGTCACGCTATAAAGCGTCTTGTTGAGGGAGACAGTCCCCTGGAGCTGGGAGCTAAGGCTCGCGGGAGGGTTGCTCACGCGGACAGAGATGTTGGCGTTGAAGCCCTTTGCGCAGTCCGAGATGGGCTGGGATGAGGCTGAGATTACGGAAAGGCTTTGGCCGTCATCCTTGCACGCGCTCAGGTTTATGTTAGAGGCGGTATCGCAGAACTGGCCGGGCCCGCAGCCGCAGTCATAGCAGCAGGATTTCGTGGTCTCCCCTATGTCGCTCTCGCACACGCTGTTCCCGCAGGAAAATGAAGGGTTCAGGTTAAGGGTTATGGGGCTGGCTATCCCTGAGCTGATCTTCGGGGAGACGAAGTAGAACTCCTTGTTTATGTTCGTTATCTCGTTACCAGTGACCACGGCTGTCTGGATGGTAGGTGTTTCCAGATCCTGGCTGTCCGCTCCCATGCCGTAAAGCTGGGTGGAGCCTGAGAACACAGCCTTGCTCACCCACTTGAATGGAATCATGAACTTGTTTTCTATGTAGGCCTTTATGGGCTCCACGAGGTCTAAGGACTTTGCGTACAGGTCTATGCTCTGCACGCTCAGCTGCTGCGTGTCAAAGATGTTGTAGTTTGTCCTCCTGGTCTGGGTGAACATACCAACCCAGCTCTCCTTCTTGTTCAGGTCCTCCATCTTCACCAGGAAGAGCAGGTTGGCCAGTTGCGGGTATTGGGCAGGGCCTGTCTTCTCGTATATGTCATTCCAGAGCAGCTCAGTGTCCGCGTAATTGTCAAACACCTGTGGCGTGGAGCGCACGCATTCTGTCGGGGTGACGCTCCTGCACTTGTAAAGGTATATCTTCTTTATGCTGTGGCTTAGGCTGGCGCTGTTCACCATGACCGCAAGCTTTATGTTCGTCCATGTCACATCATTCGGGTCGTGCTTGGTGGATACCTGGAGGTTTATTATCTTTTCATGGTCATACTTTGCTGTGTCCTGGACCACCCCATTGAACATTATGTTCACGTCAGTGGCTGCGACCATGGTCAGGGAGAAGACCAGGTATGAGACGAATATCGCAAATGTCTCCAGAGCGATTATCCTAAACTTCATTGTATCCCACCGAGCATCCGTTAAAGTTCACTTCTGAGAGAGAGATGGGGCCAAGCCCGCATTTCGTGAGCACGTTCGTGAGCGTCACCGTGGCGCCCGCCTTCTCTGCCTCGTCCGTTATCTTCCCGTAGTCCAGGCTGTCTGGAAGGTACACATAAAGGTCCTTCCCGTCCAGGCTCTCGGAAAGCGTGTAGTCCACCAGAATCGCCCCGAGCTCTTCCCCGCCTGCGGAGATCAGGCTTGCCGTGATTATGTAAGGCCCTGCAGGCATGGAGTTCAGCAGGTTCCCTGCCGCGCTGAAACCCCTCTGGTAAGCCTTGACATTGGTCGTGTCATACAGGTTCATGTACACGAGCCTGTTCGTAGCTATCGGGCTTATCCCGTCCTGGGAGATGTCATACTTCCCGTTGAGGGAGATGTTCTGGACAATCACCTCGTAAAGATGGAGCCTGATTGCCGGGGTTTTTGCAAGGGTTAGGGAAAGCCCGCGTATGCTGTCAGAGGACTGCATCCTCCCGTAGGATTCATATCCCTGCTTGTAAACCTGAAGCGGCCCTAGCCCGCACGGGGCAGGAACCCTGAGAATACCCTGGGAATCCGTCCTTCCCAAGCTGCATCCCATGAAGCTGACAGCCGCATAATCTACCGGTTTCCCGAGGCTGTCCTTCAGGGAGATGTCAGCAGAGCACTGGGGATTCGAGCATATCTGCTTCTGGACGTCAGTCTCATATCCAGTTCCGGACCAGTCCCCGGGCTTGTTATCCTCTATGTACACATGGACAGCGAACTGGAACACATTCTGGGTGAGCGGGTCCTTCACCCTCACTATGGCTGGATAGGAGAGGTAGTATTTCACATATACAGGGTCTGACTGGCACTGCCCCACCATGGGTATCACCTGTGAGATTGCGATTATGGGGTCAGGGGAGAACTGGAAGTCAGCGGGCGTGAGCTCAAAATTGTCAGGAAGGAAGAAACTAACATCAAGAGACTCATACCTCTTCCCGTTAAGAGGGACAAGGGAATATTTTGGCGAGGATGAGGTCATCATGGTGTTCAGGGGAGCCTTCCCGGGCATGTAGGTCTGGGCGAGCGTGGCCTTTATCACATTCTCCAGGCTGGGCTTTATGTCCCACCAGCTCCTGAACACGTACTCTCCGCACTCTGTCAGGAATATCTGTATGGGAACGCTGTGCACATCCTCCTCCATAGGGCTTATTATCATGGAGGAGAGCGTATAGTACTCCAAAGGCCTGCTGTTCTTGTCATACTGCGCGAACGCCTTGGAGAACTCCTCTATCTCCCCGAGCCTTGACGGGATTTCCACGGTATAAGGCTGCGGATAATTGGTCCCGTCTATCTTGGTCGGCATGTTCACGGTTATGATTATCTTGCTCGCAAGCATGTTCGCGCTCACCCTGGGCTCTCCAATTTCCAGGCCTGCCATCTTCATCTCCTGGAGAAAGCCTTCCTTGTTTTTGGAAAGATAGCTAGAAACTCCCTGGACAAAATTGTCCTTCACATTCGGGTATTTTACACTCCCGTCCTTCTGCCAGTAGGGAACCTCCTTTCCGAGGAAAGAAACAGAGCCGAGCTGGAAGGAGGAGTTGTCAGGATAGCCTCCGTAAGCAGAGAGCCTGCTCATGGTGTCCTGCGCCCCGTCCCGCACGAGGCTCTCGAAGGAGGCCTTGAACATTCCATACTTCCCCGAAGGGATGATAGGATTCGTGATGTTAGGGAGCGCATAAATAATAACCACAGCTGCGACGATAACTATCCCTATGATTACTGCGAACTCCGCCTGGCCCTTAGCCATACTAATAATTGTCATTCTTGGTATATATAATATGCAGAAAAAATATGCAGAAAAATACCCTGAATCCGGTTCATTTATTTATTTGCAATTATCAACTGCATTGTCATAATATACGAATTGTAGTCAAAAGTCTTAGGAATAGTGAGAGGATAAGAGAATACCTTGAATGTCTCCCTGGATTTTTTCAGAGTCTTATCCCCGATTTCCAGTGCCATGGAATTTCCTTCTGAGTCTATGCAGTGGGCCTGCGAGGTGGACGTGAAAAGATATTTTAAATGAGTTGTCTGGTTGCCAAAGACATCCATATACCCTGCCAGAGTTTCATTGGCGAGCTGCGCGCATTCAATATCTCCGCATCGCCATGTAGGAGTGAAGCATGCGCACACAACGAGGTCGGACACAAGCTTGCACCTGGAGTCCGTATATCCCGTGTCCGTCCTCATCACAGTCAGAAGGAGGCTGTTCGCGTAAAGGACCGTGTATTCCTGGTTGCTCACAGTGCTCGCCACCTGAAGCAGGAAGACGGCTATGGCCACGAACATCATGAGCACGATTATTATCAATATCATGCTGCTTTGCGCTCTCAAGGCATGCACCTTGCTGCGGTTATGACGGAAGGCGGAATTTGATTGGACGCTTGAAATTCCACCTTCATCATACCATTCATTTGTTTTGCAGCTCATTATGAGTACACCCCCACTTCCAATACAGCCAGCGCTACTTTGTCCGAGACCTTCCTGTAAACATTTGCAGGGAATTTCTGCACAAGGACGTTCCTTCTCTCTTCCGGATAGCTGCATATGGTCCAGGAATTGCAGTCAGGATAATTATTCCACGTGCACGGAATCTCATCCTCCATGTCCAGGGCCCTTACCCTTGCGTACCAGTCCGTCCCAAAGAGCCTCTCGAGCTTCTCGCATCCAGAAACCGCATTTACCGAGGTGAGCTTCGCATCGTCAAGCATGTAGTTCTCGTTCACGAGTAGGTAATCCCCCATCATATGCTGGGCCAGGTCAAGTATCCTGTCCTGCCTGTTCCTGGAGGCCTCCATGTTCAGCTGCTGGACATTCCACCATGTGAGGAAGAGTATCAGGGCAAGTATGGCTGCCACTATGAATACTACCATGAGTATGTGCTCCATCATCTCGGACTGGCCTTTCAGGCTGCTCGGGACTCTTGCCCCGAGAATCTCACATTCCATATTCACTCCTCTCGCATCCCTTTTCAACAAGGCTCTGGTAAAGTGCCTTTGCCTCATTCAGCCTGTCATTCAGCTCGTACATATCTGAAAGGCTCTGGTAGTCCTTTCCTGGAATCCTGTCAAGGACCTGGGAAAGCTCTATGTATACAGAGCCGCATCCTGTCTCCTCCGGGATTTTCCCCGCTACCAGGACGCACCTCTTTGACATCATTTCAGAGGCAAGGGAAAGCTTTCCCATGAGCAGGGAATTCTTGTAGCTGTAAAGTCTCTCTCCCGCGGTCTTGCCGAAATCATCCTTCCCGGAGCCGCCTAGGGCAAGGGACACCAAGTCAAGCGGGTCCTTCCATACATAGGCCTTTGCAGAGCCCACAAGGAAGGCGTTCCCCACACCCTTTGAATTCGGAGGGATTATGCACACATCTCTCTCCGTGAAGGAGTTGCTGCACGAATTGGATATCGTGACAAGCCTCATGTTGGCCTTCAGGCTTGCCGTGCATCTGGACGTGGCAGAAGGCGGCGCGTCAAGAACGGAAAGGAACTCCTGCTTGCTGCATGGCTGCCCCCCACACACATTAAGTATCTCAGACCCGTCGCAGAAGGCAAATCCGACCTCCACAACACTCCAGTCGTCAGAGGTGTCAGGCAGGTGCTCCACTATATCCCTCATGACCTGCCAGTTCTCCTCCGTCCCCTCTATAGGATCGAAGACAAAGACGGTGTCCGGCATCGCCTCCACTATATTGAAGGCCCACCAGCCGTAATCCAGGGTGTCCCTTCCCATGTAGACTTCCTTTCCCGGATAGAACAGTGCAGGGGTCTCTATGGGAATTCCCGAAACCTGTACACCATGGCAGGAGGTGTCAGAGCCCACGCATTCCATCTGCGGTACGTCCCTATCCTGGAACTTTATGTAGCAGGAGGAGAAGTTATATCTGGAGAAATGAGTGAAGTTGGTGGATATCCCTGTAAGGTAGACATCCCTGGACTGGTCAGAGAAGGCCTTGAGTATCTTCGCCCTCTGCAGGTCCTTCTGCGTGCACTGGTAGTCCCCGGAATAGCTTATGAGGAAGTAAAGAAGTGTAACTGACACTATTATCCCGAAGATCATCTGGAAAATCCTGTGGACAGCCAGCATATTTCACCCTTAGCGGGCTCTATACCGGAGGCGGCAAGCTCTGCCCGCAATGTTGCCGCCTCCTCTCTCAAAACGGTTCTACCTCGACCCAGTCGTATCTCTTGACTATGTAGACCTTCTTTCCTCCCGTGGCGCAGAAGTTATTCTCCGTGGGCATCTCTAGGTAGGGAATACTCTTCCCGCTCCCTGCTGCATCATCCTCACCCCTGTGGTACCAGACGTTGAAGCGGCTTGCGTTTATAACGTATTTCACGGTCGAGTCTGGGTCCCACGTCATGGACTTATCGGAATAGAACCTGTCTGCGGGGTTCGAGGAATTGAAGAAGCATAGCCTGTACTCCTTGGGGAAAGAGAGCGTGAACTGCTCGCTCGAGCCCTCTCCGAGGCGGTATATGTCATCAACCTTGTTCTTCAGGTTGTCCATTGTTTTCAGGACCTGGGCCTGCCCTCCGAAACCAAGGATATTGGCAATCTGCTCCCCTCCGAAGACAAGGAGCAGACCGATGACAATGAGCGTGAATATTATCCCGAAAATCAGTGAGACGTCCATACCATAGTATTGGTTAGCTGGAATATATAATCCGGGATAGATGGAAGCTGCATATGGATAGAAGGCGAACTGAAGAAAAAATCTATTTGAGGGTTATCTGAAACTGCTGGGCGCTGCCACCCCAGTTAAGGGTCTCAAGCGTGCATGCTGAAGCAGTTGTAATGGGTTCCTTGCATGCAACGACGTTGAATATGTAAGTTCCAAGTTTTGTGCTGGAAGGTGGATTTATAATTATCCACCTGTAGCCGACCCTGTCTATCTCAATGCTGCTTGACTGCCTGTCCCACGTAATCCAGCTCTGCATCTCTGCCTTGAGGTTACCGCATGCATCCAGCTCTCCTCCGGAGCAGACACTATCGCTGGCTGTAGCAGGAATAACATTAATAACAAACCGATGAGTGTTAGCATCACCGGCATCATTCTCTATCCCTGCGGCCATCTTCAGCTCCCGCCCTCTGGCAAGATCATATTTGGGTGGCCAGACTGCAAAATTGTTTTCCGATTTCTGGAACGTTTCCTGGATCTGTGTCTGGGCCTGCTGGAACAAATCGTCCGTTATGCCAAAAAGCGTGGGGAAAATACTATTAAGCCACACTATCGCCAGGCTCAGCAATACAACCGCAAAAACAACAGTCACTATGAAACCGAGGCTGAGCTCTATGGCACCTTTCCTTGGCATAATAAGTTATTATCCATGCACGTTTATAAAAGCGGTTGATTTGCTTTAGAAAGGCATGTTCCCGAAAAATCTGGAGACCCAGAGGATTGCAAGAGCGAGGAACGCAACCGCGAAAATTATCAGGACGATTGTCCTCAGGCTGATATCAAGAAAGCCTTTCTTTCGCATCGTCAGCTTGAAGGCGACCTCAGTCACCTTCTTTCCAGAAATCATCTGTGGTACAAATAAAGGATGGAGGAGGCCTCCGAGCCCCTGCCCTGTATGAATATGCTCACGTTGAGGGGGGTGGGATTTGGGGGAAGGTTGTTCCAGTAGGTGCAGTTGAGCCTGTAGCTGAGGGAGATTATGTAGCCGCCCGGAGGGACCCTTGTGTTAAGGAAGTCATTGAATTCCTCCATTTTTGCCCCGAAGTCCGCGCATTCAGGAGTGAACCTTATCGTGCGGTTGATAATGTTCTTGGTATTTTCGAGAAGGTAGACAGGGTTCTGCCTGAAGGGCGCGGAGAGGTCCAGGGCGGTGTACTGGAAGAGCAGCTGCTGGACGGCGAAGATGAGGCCCATGAGGAATATCATGGTCAGCACGAACATCTGGGCTTTCATGGCCATATTATTAGATTGTGAGAGCGGTTAAAATGCTTGGAGCATAAATGCAAACCGGAAATGTTTAAACAAAGTATTTATTCAACCTTCGACAAAGTATTAAATAATGGGTGGTAAGAGTTTAATTCTGGTCATCTGCGCAGTTTCCACACTGGTAGCCCTCTCTTCCTCCGGGAGCGCATATTCATTCTACGCAACAACAAACAAGCTTGTGTATACTGCAGGAGAGAACATAATCATAACAGGGAACATAACAAACACGCTGAATCCCGTGAACATAACTGCAGCCATCTCTAATGCAACTCCCATATCATTCTACAACCTGAGCTCCAATTCCACAGGCTCTAACATATTCACGCTTTCGCAACCCCTTTCGGGACTGGAGGGAACATACACAGCAAACATATCAGACAGCTCGGTCACCATACCAATGAGCTTCGAGGTGGTCTCAACCATCACGTACCTGGAGACCCGCCTGATAAATACACAGGACATAAAGTCCGTGGACACAAGCGCAACAATAGCAGCAGATGATGCAATGGGAGGGAACTTCTCCGAGCCGAGAGCCTCCTCGATATCAGGGACCCTCCATTACGGAAACGCGAGCATGGACGGCATGACTTACCATTTCGTCCTTATGGACCAGAACTACAACCAGACCTATGACACCCTGTATATAGACGATGACATCAGCTTCCTGATAGACACTGACAATGGGACAGAAGACTCCGGGAACATGGTAGAGAGGATACTCCAGAAGGGGCAGAAATTCGGGGACTACATGATAGGGGAGATAGACTATAATACAGGAAACAGGGTAGTCCTCGGGAAGCCAAAAGGCAGTTCAGTGTATTCAGCAGGCTCTGCTGTGAGTTTCATAGTCATGGCAAAGGACTCGGACAAGAACCTTGCCGCCGGAGTAACCGTGCATGCAAGGCTCATGAACTCCTCAAAAGGAGTGATAAGCTCGCTCACGAACACCACAAACAGCATGGGATTCTTCACAGCGAGCTTCACAGCCCCTTCAGTCGCTGGTTCGTATACAATAGACCTGAACAACAGCAAAGGGACAGGATTCTTCACAGTCGAGTCATTCAAGCTAACGGGAAAGGCAACTGACCTTTCAGACAATCCAGCATCCTCCTTCGCGCCAAACTCCATCGTGAGGATATATGCCAGCTCAGGGGACGCCGACGGGAATGCTGTCAACCTCACTTCAGGCTCTGTGAAAATCACCTACCCCAACGGAACCTCCGTCACGGCAGGCATGACGCAGAGCGATACAGGGAGCTATTATCATGACTTTTCTCTGGGAAGTATTAACGGGAACTATGGGGTGAAAATCACAGGAGCGTACGGAGGCAGCAGCCAGGAATTCATAACAGGGTTCTCGGTCGAGTCCGCCTCCCTGGAGCTGATGGCGATGAACATGGATTTCATAGACCAGGCAGAGGGCCAGGGGGCGCAGGTGAACGCGTTCGCGCCGCAGGGCAACATCACCCTCATGGTTTTCCTTTCGAACATCTCCGCGGGCGGGATGATGGCGCAGGGCCCCGAGGGGGCGGGCATGATAGACATAGACAATTCGAGCACTCCGGATGATGAGTGCGGAAGTGTGGTTTCCTTTGTGGAGTTCAGGGACGACAGGGGAATTGGACTGGACATACCCGTCCATTATTCTGTCAATATTTCCAGGGCAATAAGCATGTCAAACGTCACCATGTCCGAGGAGGAGGGCCCGCCCCAGGAAATTTTGAGGCAGTGCGTGATAATTTTCGCAGCGCCCAACAGGACCGGAACTTACAAGGCGGTGGCGGAAGTCAGCCACAATGGGGAGAGGAAGAAGGCAGGCGCAAGCTTCAGCGTGCAGAGGCTTTATGCGGAAGGCGCCTCCGTGGATTCCAAGGGTGACGATTACTGGTTCTTCGCGCCCAACACGACCATGAAGATAAAGCTGAAGATAAGGGACCTGGCCACCAGGCAGGACCTTCCCCCGCAGAACATAACAGGCGCCAAGATAATAGAGATTTACAAACAGTTCCCGGACTACCAGGACGTTTTCACAAGCGAGTTCAGGACATCCGTGAACGAGAGCATTCAGAACGGGACCCTGATATTCAATTCCCCTGATGCAGAGGGCTTCTTCTTCATGAGGTTCAAGTTCAAGGCCTTCGTGAACGGGACAGAGGAGACAGGGACAGGCTCTGCATTCTTCCAGCTGAAGAAATACATGATATGGGCAACTCCCCAGTGCAGCCAGAGCTTCGGGCCCTGCATAAGCGGCGCAGGGAAGAACATAACTCTCATAGTCAATGTCGTGGACATAGACCAGGGAAGCATGATGAGCCAGATGGGCAAGGGAACGGACAGCCTCACATGCACGGACTGTGATGGCTTGGTTGTTAATGTGAGCTCCCTGAGGAATGACCAGATAATGAAGGATATGACCTACGGGATAGATTATTATGTCGAGAGCACGCCGGTCGCGAACGCCACGGCAAACCTCACGATAGTCCCGCTCAGCTCCAGGATGCAGAGCGGATGGTATGGCATGGACCTTCTGGCAAGGGATCCTGTAAACGCGAACAATTCCTACTTCGGCTGGGGCGGCTTCGAGATAAGGAACCTTTACGTTGAGGCCATGAAGATAACCGATAACGGGACTGCGCTTCTCGGCTCCTGGGACATGAGCTCGGTTTTCGAGAAGGGCGGGACCGTGCTTTTTGCGGTTTCCGCAAGGGATCCATCCACAGGAGACATGCTTCAAATGTCATCCGTTTCCCTGGAGAGCGTGAAATGGCTGGTCGGCTGGCCTCCTGTGGAAATACCGGTAGATTCGCTTTCTATATCTGCAGGAACCGCTCCCGTATATACAGAATGGAACCCTGGACCGGTTAACATGACAGTCATAAACATAACAGGCCTGGACAAGGACGGGGACATCCAGGCGAATGTCAGAGTGTCCACGAGCAAGGGCTCGGACATAGGAAGCTTCTTCTTCAGCCTTTCCACGTACAACATTGAGGTTTCCTACAGGAAGGGGGACAACTGGATGCCCGCCTTCTCATCCTCGGAGAACCTCACGGTGAATTTCACAGGCCTGGATTTTGAAACCAACCCACACAACCTGAGCGAAGCCGGGACGAAGCTGAAATCCGTGTTCAACCAGAAAACAGGCAACCCTCTCAGGCTGGCTTCAGCCACCAACTGCTCAGGAAACATGTGCACAGTGACGGCGAACCTCTCATCCATCCAGCCAGGCCGGTATTCTGCAGAATACTCTGTGAATGACAGCCAGGGATACGAGAAGGCCGAGCGCCTGGAATTCATGGTGCAGAACACGCTTGTGGGCATACCCAGCGTGGAGGAGGGCTGGGTCGGATACTCCGAGACGTCCTCAAAGGACGTGGAGGTAAACAACGACAGGGACAGGTGCAGCAACCAGATGACGTTCCCTGGGAACTGGGTTCAGGGAGAATGGAACATCCGGGTATTCTGCATCAGAGCTTCCGGGGAATGGATGTCCGAAGGCTGCGGGACAGATGATGGGGAGAACATAACAGTCTCGTCCAATGGAACCATGCTAAGCATAAGCGGGGAGAATATCAGCGCAGGTGGCAATTTCTCAGCCGCGGGGAACAACTGGACGGTTGTGTCAATAGGAGACCCCCAGAACAATTCCTTCCACATCAACAATACCGACGGCGTTTGCGGGGAGTCCTGGATAAACTGCGGGGATCAGGGATGCCAGCAGTCCGGCTACATAATGAGGCCGCCTTCCAGCCACACCTCATTCTACCACGGCTTCCTTGAGAACCTCGTAGGCGACAGGGGAGGGGAGTTCACGCCGCTCTCAGGAAACCAGACGCGTTCCCTTTATTTTTACCACAACACGACCCATGCCTGGATTTCAAACAGCTCATCCAACATGAGCCTGCTGGGACCAGCTAGAACGGTGGGTGACACATTCAGCGATCCCTATGGGGGCCAGTGGAAGGTCAGCTCAATAAGCAAGAGCAGGGTAAAGATAACCGGGATGAACGTCCTTCCGCAGACAGGGGCATATATAAACGTGTCCAAATCCAAGAGCGGGGTGATAAAGCTGGGAAGGATAGAGGAGCGATGGCTTGGGGGATGGGACAGGAGCACAGGCCAGAGCAGGGGCCTGGACCTTGACGGGGACGGATACACGAACAGCTCGGTTTACATAGCCATAGCGGACAGCGCCGTGGCAGGGATTTACGACACTTTCTTCTTTTTCAACCACACAGGAACCAGCAACTTTTCCACTGAAATCTCTGTGAACGACCCGAACATAAGCGCCAGGAGGTTCGGCCTGAACGATACCGTAATCCTGCTCAGCATAGACCCGAGGGCTGACAGGGCAAGGTTCTACTCGGAAAAGATAGGCGACTGGGCAAGCCTCGGGGACTTCAGGATGGATGGCAACATCTCAATACCAGTCATAGTGAGGACACCCGCCGGCGCTCCGGCAGAGGCAAACGTCTCCATACCGAACATAAGGGTCAAGGGAGCAGGCATGAACATCATAAAAGGGCTTGGGTCATCCGTTCCCAATGCCACAATAAACGGGACCGGAGAGGTGAGGATAGCCAACATAAGCCAGTACAGCCTCGGCTCGGGAGAGTACGTGTTTGAGGTACGGGTAGCCCAGGGCTCCAGCCAGGAGATACTGGAGGAGTGGAAGTGGCCGCGGGCGAACCCGAGGACATTCCTTGTAAACGGCTACACAGGCCAGGCAGGATACGTGTCCGGATTCAAGCCGCTGCCAATAAGCAGGTATGACTGGGAAAGCTACGGGGAACCGATGCAGCTTTACACAGTCAACTGGACAAATATGAGCAAGTTCTTCAAGGGCGTGCTGGACCTTGCAGGTGCAGGAGGCGGGAATATGGCAAACCTGACCGAATGCAATTTTGTGGAGCCTTCTGCAGCCGGAAGCAATGAAACCAATGCCACTCTCAGGAGCAGCAGGCTCACGAACCCCCAGTATTATTATTACATAACAGCTTCCAATGCCAGCAGGGTATGGATAAAGACAGGGGACTGCAACTTCACCACCAACACAACCGAGTATGACGCCTTGACCGCGCCAGCCATAAACGTCACCAAGAACACGAGGAAATACATGGTGAGGGTGCTGGATGCCGAAGCCTATACATATTCTGTTGTAATAGGCATAAACAGCCAGGACTTCAATGACCAGATAAGCCCCGTGAAGGTGGAAACGTGGGGCCCGCCCGGAGAGGAGACAGAATCACCTGTCTGGTTTATCATGGGCCTCAACATAAGCGGGACGGATTACAATGTGATTCTTGCGAATGACACCATGGAATATCCCATGTGCTCAGTCTGGAACATACAGGAATGCATAAAGCGCGCATGGTTCAGCACGAGTGCCAACTTCTCCCAGGCTGTTCCTGCATATGCAGGGGAAAACTTTACCAGCCAGCTCTATGCGGCAAAGGTAGGTCCTGCGCCCTGGGAAGGCATCATAATAGCCAATTTCAGCTCACTTGGAAGCCTTCCAAGGCCTGCAGTGGATATAAGGGCAAGGGACAGCACCACCAGCTATTTCAATCTGCTTGATGAAAACGCCCTGAGCCTGGACCTGAACATGGACGGGGATAAGGGCGACCAGTTCTATGCAGTGACATTTGACGATTTTGATGACGGCCAGCAGGTCCTTAACCAGATAATAGTGGATGACGACCTGAACATAACAGAGGAGTGGTGGTCCTCAAGCAACACAAACCAGAGCGCGGTTTACAAGAAGGACTTCTACGGAAACGAGGCAGGAAGCTTGGGAGAGAAGAGGTCAAGCCTCCCGAGCTCCATATGGTCAGGCAACATCTGGTTCGGCGATCAGACGGAAGGCCTCAGGTGGGAATACCAGCCGCAGTGGAACATAGAGAAATACAACGGGACGGACATGCTCCTGCTCAAGGACGAGTGGGAGATAAACGGGACAAGGAACATAAGCATACTTCTGAGGGCTTACAACTTCGACCAGAGCCCGATACAGGGGGCGAACGTGAGCGTGCCCGCGATAAAGGGGAACATGCCGGGCTTCGGGTTCATGAAGCTGGAGCAGGGAACCCATTACAATCTTCCCGCCAATGTCACGCAGACAGACCAGAACGGATACGCGATCATAATTATAATTCCCCAGGGCTCCTGGTCAGGGGAATACATGGCGGACATACAGACCGCTTATGGCGGCAATACGGAGACCACCGGGATGTGGTTCAAGGTGATGTGAGAATGAGCAAATACGTTTTGCTGATTGCTGCAGTTTCATGCTTCATGCTTATCTCCAGCGCTTCCGCGACCCTTACCGTCTCGGTTTCGCAGTTCGGGGCGGATTCCGGAAGCGTGATGCAGGGCGAATCGTTTACCGTTACTGTTTCCGGGCTTACGGGCTCGGGAAGCGTCACCCTCACCACCCTCCAGAACTCCTCCGTCTTCTCCTCTTCCGAGAACTCCACGAAGACCTACAGCGAGGGGACCACCAGCGTCTCCTGGACCACTGTGATTGCGGACCAGAAGCTTTCCGCGCAGACCATTTCCGCAGTTTCAGCAGTTCCCTACTCGGACTCAGGGACCTCCAGCTCGTTCGACATAAAGCTTCCACCTTCCATAGTAACCACAGTCACCCCATCCTCCTACTCAAACCCGTCCGGCTCCAACATCATAGAGATGAACATCCAGAACTGGGGGGAGACGACCGCCCAGAGCGTGGCTGTCAACCTCACCCTTCCTTCCGGAGCCACCCTGACCTCAGGCAGCTCTACCCAGACCATATCCACCATAGCCGGAGGGGAAGGCGGCTCAGGGGAGAATGTGGGGCTTTCCTGGACAGTATCCTTCTCGGGCGTGAGCACCTCGAGCATAACCATAACCACCTCACCCTCTAACGCGGATTCAGCAACAGACACGATATCTATAACGGTTACCGGGGGAGGAACCCCTGCGGGAGACAGCCTAGGAGGGGGCAGCCCCGGAGGCGGACCGGGCAGCATCACCCCGACCCAAAGGAATGAGAGCAGAAGGCCTGTCCTTGTGCCAGGCGTCGGCCTCAGGAACAACCTCAAGCTCCAGGCAGCAATAGAGAAGGTGCTTGCCAAGGGCAATATGGACCAGGAGGCCTTCCAGAACCTCATGCGCCTATCCCAGTCCATAACCTCGAACATAAGCGTGGCCAGGAGCATCCGCGCCTTCAATGGGACGACCACGCTCACATCCAACTTCAGGCACAATGGCGCAGAGATAATAAAGAACCTCGTGGTTTACGAGAAGGTTCCCAAAGCCTTCGCGGCCAACGCGGCCAACATAACAGTAACCGCTCTCGGAGCTTCAGGCTACGAGACAGTGGAGACAGATCCGGAGTATGTTTTCACATATCCAGAGCTTTCCCCAGGCCAGGAGGTGAGCATTTCCTATTCCATAAGGAAGGAAGTGAACACCACCCTTATTGACCAGTTCCAGACAGAGCTGTATGCAGAGAGCATGGGGATAGCCCAGCCTCCTGCAGGCACAGGTCCGAGTATAGTCAAGATATGCAACCCTGGGGAAAGAAGATGCGCAGGCATGGACCTCCAGCAGTGCAGCAATGCGGGAGACAACTGGGTAACACTGCAGACATGTTCCATAGGCTGCGAGGACAGCAAATGTACGGGAGAAGGCCCCTCATGGGGAGTTATGATTGCTGACTGGGGCTGGCTCGCCATAATCCTCACGGGAACTGTCATAGCAGGGACAGTAGTGATTCTCAGGAGAAGGGAAAAGAAAAAGCCCTTCACCATGCAAGTAAAAAAGAAGCCAGATTTGCCACCAGTTTCTGCCTGTTTATCTGGCTAAGGCACCAGCCTCTCCGGAGTCCTTGGGAACAGTATTATCTCCTTTATGTTCTCTATCCCCAGGGCCTGCTGGACAAGCCTCTCAGAGCCCAGGCCGAAGCCTCCGTGGGGAGGCATCCCGTACTGGAACGCGGAGAGGTAGAACTCGAACTTGTGCGGATCAAGGCCTTTCTCCCTCATGACCTTCACGAGATGGTCATGCCTGTGCTCCCTCTGGCCTCCCGAGGCTATCTCCAGGCCCCTGCAGTCCAGGTCCATGCCCCTGGAAAGCCGTCCGTCCATCATTATGTAGAAGGGCTTGATTTTGGACGGGTATTTCGTTATGAAATACCACTCATGCCCTTTCTTCTGCATTATCTCCCCGAGCAGCTTCTCGTCCGGGTCATCCAGGTCGTCTCCCCACTCCTTCTTCAGCCCGTGCTTGTTGAGCATGCCTATCACGTCATCATAGGTGAGCCTCTTGAAGGGAAGCTCGGGGACCTTCACATCCGCGCCGAAGACCTCTATCTCGGCCTTGCACTCCTTCTTTATGCCCCTTATGGTGTGCTCCACAAGGCCCTCCGCGATCTTCAGGACATCCTCCTCCGAGTCTATCCAGGCCATCTCCATGTCCACGGACAGGTACTCTGAGACATGCCTGCGCGTGTGGAACTTCTCAGCCCTGAAGACAGGCCCTATCTCATATATCCTGTCCAGGCTGGATGACATGAGCATCTGCTTGTAGAGCTGCGGGCTCTGCCTGAGGAAGGCCTCCCTCTGGTAGTATATCATGGGGAAGAGCGTGGCTCCGCCTTCCGCTCCTGCCGCCTGTATGACAGGGGTGTGCACCTCCACGAACCCAGCCTTCCTCTCAAAGTATTCCCTCATGTAGGTAAGGGATATGTCCTTCACCCTGAAGATGGCGCGTACCTTGGGGTTCCTCAGGTCCATGAACCTGTAGTCGAACCGCTTGTCCAGGCCAGTTATTATCTTGTCAGAAGTCTCTATGGGAAGAGGCGTCTTCGCCTTGCTCACTATCTCCAGGCTCTCCGGCACGACCTCCTTCCCTCCCGGAGCCTGGCTGGATTTCCTGACCATTCCCATGACAGCTATGCAGTCCTCCCTCACAAGGGAGTCCGCTCTTTCCAGGATTTTCCTGTCAGTCTCTGCCTTCTTGAGCGTTATCTGGACAGAGCCCTCCCTGTCCCTGAGTATTATGAACTTCAGGCCTCCAAGATCCCTTATCTGGCCCACCCAGCCCTTCAGGAAGGCCTTCTTCCCATCCTGCAAATCCTTCGTGTAAGTCCTCTCCATCAGAACACCGTTTCCGCTAATAGTTGCGATTATTTGCCGTTCAAACTTATAAATCATAAGGCTCTACATATAAGTTAAGTTGGGCGGATTTGCCCGCCTACATCCAATAGAGGATTTCCATGGTGGAGCTCAAGGATTTCATGGAGCCCCGGGAGGGCTTTGTAAAAAGGAGAATCCCTTCCGTGGAGAGGCGCATATCCGGGATAATGGCAGAGGACATGCGCGTGAGCCTTATTGGGACCGTGATAGACAAGCAGGAGGAGAGCATAATCCTGGATGACGGGACGGGTAAGATAACCATAGGCTTCGACAGCCCCGTTGAGGTGGAGACCGACCAGATCGTCAGGGTCTTCGGCAGGGTGATGCCCATAGAGAACGGCTTCGAGCTCCAGGGGGAGATAGTCCAGGACATGAGGGGCATGGACAGGGAGCTGCTCAAGAGAATGAGGGAACTCTCAGGCAGCTTATAAATTTAATCCATAAATGAATGATAATTTGAATTTGATGAGGGGGGTGCTGTATGTTCAAGATAGTCTTGACCGATGTGGAGCTTCTAAAAAACACTATTCCCATAATAGCGGAGATAATAGACGAAGGCGTTTTCAAGGTGGACAAGAACGGCATAAGCCTCCTCGCACCGGACAGGACCATGGTTTCTGTGGTGGATTTCCGCCTCCCTTCCACAGCCTTCGAGAAATATGAGGTGGAATCCGATACATCCCTCGGCCTCAACCTCGCCAACCTCGTGAATGTGATAAAGAGGATAAAGGGCTCCGACCATGTGACGCTCGAGCTCGCGAAGGACAGCACCAGGCTCAAGGTGACTGTGGAAGGCAACGGCAAGCGCGTATTCGAAATACCCCTGCTTGACATAAAGGACGAGAAGCCCCCAGTGGACCAGCTCAACTTCCCCGGCCGGATTGAGATTGAATCCGCCGTTGTGGAGGACGGGATAGCGGACGCCGATATAGTGGGGGATTCTGTCATATTCGAGGCTACCCCGGAATTCTTCAGGATATACTCCAAGGGCGACGTCTCCTCCACTGAGCTCGAGATGGCGAAGAAGGATTCGGCCATGCTCAAGCTTCATGCGACCAGCAACCTCCGCGCGCGCTACCCTCTCGAGTACCTCAAGAAGATGGTGAAGGCTGCAAAGCTCTCCAAGCACACTGTCCTGGAGTTCGGGAACGACTATCCCATGAGGCTGGAGTTCAGGGCTGTGGACAAAGCGTACTTAAGCTTCATACTCGCGCCCAGAGTGGAAGAGTAAAAGGCGGTTTTTATGGGAAGACAAATTTCAAGAAGAAAGTATATAGCCCGCTCAAGAGACACTTTCTCTATATACGTAAAAATGCAGAGAGATGTGGACAGGATGGACACCAACGCTTACGATTTTTTCTATCCCTTTGAAGGCAAGATATACAAAACATCACATAATACAAGCGGCGTGTTCCCAATGCAAACAACTGCAATAAGAGTGGAAGGATATTCTAAACTAAAGGATTTTGCTGAGCGGAAGAAAATAAAGAACAGCTATCCTGTTTAAGGGGTGAAACTTATGGGAGTGAACAAAGTAGGCGAAAAATACCGTTGCGACATATGCGGGAACGAGGTCGTGGTAACAAAAGCAGGCGGCGGCGAGCTCGTGTGCTGCGGGGAGCCCATGCAGCTGATAAAGAAGTGATTCTCATGCCCAAGACCGCGAAAGAGACAGCCCTTATCCTGAAAGCCATAAGGATATACCTGGGAATGACAAAAGCCACAGTCTCCAGGGAGAACCCTTTCCAGGTCCTTATCTCCACCGTGCTCTCCCAGCGCACGCGGGACGAGAACACGGAGAAAGCTTCTGAGGCGCTTTTCTCCAGATTCAGAAATCCCAAGCAGCTTTCCCAGGCCCCTCTGAAAGAGATAGAGTCTCTCATAAAGCCCAGCGGCTTCTACAAGACCAAGGCCCTCCGCATCCGCGAAATCAGCAGAATACTTGTGGAAAAATACAAAGGCAAGGTCCCTCATGATTTCCAGAAGCTCATGAGCCTTCCCGGAGTGGGAAGGAAGACTGCGAATTGCGTGCTTGTCTACGCCTACAGGCTCCCCGCAATACCCGTGGACACACATGTGCACAGGATCTCGAATCGCATAGGTTTTGTGAAGACAAAGACTCCCGAGCAGACTGAGTCTGAGCTGGTGAAGATAATCCCGCGGAAATACTGGGTGGACTTCAACGAGCTCTTCGTGAAGTTCGGCCAGAGGATGTGCCAGCCCATAAAACCCTTATGCTGGAAGTGCCCGATAGTCAGGCTGTGCGATTATCCTAATAAGAATCTCAATCCTAAAAAGTGAACTTATGGACCTCCAAAAATCCTACCGGTCTAGGAAGAGAAAGATAAGGCAGAGGCTTCTCGAGTTCCAGGCCGTCTGGAACGGGCCTGACGAGAGGATATTCGCGGAGCTGGCCTTCTGCTTCTGCACCCCCCAGTCCAAGGCCCAGTCCTGCTGGTCCGCCGTCTCGGAGCTCCAGACCTCGGGCCTCCTCTATTCAGGCTCCCTCCCTGAGATAAGGAAGACCCTCCACAAGAAGGTCCGCTTCCACAACAACAAATCAGGTTACATCCTCCATGCAAGGGACCTCTTCACGGAGAACGGAAGGCTTGCCATAAAGAAGAGGCTGCTCGAGCTCGGCACGCCCTATGACATGAGGGAATGGATAGTGGAGAACGTGAAGGGCATAGGTTACAAGGAGGCCTCCCACTTCCTGCGCAACATAGGCCTCGGCCAGGGCATAGCCATCCTGGACAGGCACATCCTTAGGAACCTCCAAAGGCACGGAGCGATAAAAGAGCTTCCGAAATCCCTCACTCCCAAAAAATACAAGGAAATAGAATCCCGCATGCTGGAATTCTCAGCCAGCATAGGAATCCCCATGGACGAGCTTGACCTCCTTTTCTGGTCAGAGGAAACGGGAGAGGTCTTCAAATGATCCCTCCTAGCCTGAGAAAGGAGCTTGTCCACCAGCATTACAAAGTTATAGGAAACCACTCGGCTGTGAAGCTGTGCTTCTGGCTCAGGAAGTCCATGCGCGACTCCGGATTCTGCTACAAGCAGAAGTTCTATGGTATCCAGTCACACAGATGCATGCAGATGACACCCTGGCTTTTCTGCTGTAACTCCTGCAAATTCTGCTGGAGGGTTGTGGAAAAAACCAAGATAAAGGTGGACAAGATAGACCCTCCGGAAAAGATAATAGAGGATTCCATAACCGCTCAGAGGCAGCTCATCTCCGGGTTCAAGGGCTATGAGGGTGTGAACCTGAAGAAGTGGAAGGAGGCCCAAAACCCTAATAATGCGGCCATATCCCTTGTTGGGGAGCCCACGCTATATCCCAAGCTCTCCGGCCTTATAGAGGAATTCCACAGGCTCAGGTTCTCCACATTCCTCGTTACCAATGGTCAGTTTCCAGAAGCCCTAGAAAAGATAACAGAGCCCACTAACCTTTACATCTCCCTGGACGCCCCTGACAAGGATTCCTACAGGAAGATAGACCAGCCGTCCCTTCCGGATTTCTGGGAAAGGCTTAACAAATCCCTGGAGCTCATGGATTCCTTCTCATGCAGGAAGGTGCTCCGCCTTACTCTCGTGAAAGGCTGGAACATGCACTTCCCCGAGAAGTATGCAAAACTCATACACAAAGCAAATCCGGATTTTGTGGAGGCAAAGGGCTATGTGCATGTGGGCGAGTCCCAGAAGCGCCTTCCAAGAGACACCATGCCCACCCACCAGGAGGTGAAGGCCTTCTCAGAGGAGATTTCTAAGCAGTCCGGATACGGGTACAGGGATGAGCAGAAGGAGAGCAGGGTGGTGCTGCTTTCAGGGAATTGAAAACCTTGACGATGTTGTCAACATCTGGCTTTTTAAGCTGGTCATACTAGTTATGATGCTTCGGTGGGAATATGTCAATTATAAAGAAGATTTTGAATCCTATTTTGAATCCTAAATACAAAAAGGCCTATGACTATATAGAGAATTCTGGACTAAGAATGGAAGATGCCACAATCGCTACCAACGGTAAA